>DASSWY010000002.1:0-2183 GCA_035704325.1 Microcella sp.
GAGCGGTGCAGCACCTGACCCAGGTGGTAGTCGCCGTGCACGCGCTGCAGGGCCGGCCACGGCGCATCCTGGGCGCGGTCGTAGACGGCCTCGATCGCGGGGCGCAGCTCGCGCAGGGCCGGAACATCCGAGCTGGCGACCGCCAACCGCTGGTGCCAGCCGGTAACGAAGCCCACAATGTCGCCCAGCGTCGCGGGGCGCACCGGCAACGCCTCAGCGAGACCCTGGTGGATGCGCGCCGTCACCTGCCCGAGCGCCGCAGCCTCCGCGACAAAGGGGTCACCGGCCGCGGCGCGTTCCAGCGCCAGCTCCCAGCCGTCGACGACGTCGCGCATGAACTCTTGCGCGAACGCAAGGTGGCCCGAAAACGAGCGACTCGGCTCGTGCGGGTCATCCCAGATGCCCGTGACCGAGCCGAGCATGCGCGGCACCTGCCGGTAGCCGCGCGAGGTCAAGGCCGAGGGCAGGGTGACGTCGGGGTTCTCGCCGGCGTGAACCAGCCGAAAAACTTTGGCCACGACCGGCGCCTCGCCGCCGCGATCGAAAATGATCGAGGTGTTCGACTGCTCGCCGCCGTGAACACGCGCGGTGCGATCCTGACGGTGCACGTGCATCCGACGCAGCAGGGCGGTCGTGTACGCGGGGTCGTGCGCGCCGTCGAACAGGTACTCGCCGTCAGCGTTCTTGCCGATCAGGGCGGGGCCCGCACCCTTCGGCACGGTCTGCCGCACCACGACGGGCACGTGGTAGAGCGAGGGAGGGTTGTTCGCGAGGTCGCGCACGATGAACACGATGACGCGGGCGTCTGGATCCTCCGACGGCCACTGCTCGCGGGTGACCTCGACGAGGTTCGGCACGCGACCCTTGCCGGCGTACCAACGCTGGCGTGTCATCCAGTCGGTGAGACACTCCATCGTGCTGTTCATGCGTTCGACCCTATCGCCGGGTCTTTCTCACATGGGCAGAGATTCTGCGTGTCTGCACAGGGTCACTCCGCCCGAGGGCTAGGCGGGACGCCCCCGCAGGAACGCATTCATGCGCTCGCTGAGCTCAGCGTCAACCGTGAGCGGTGCGCCATCGACCGCCCGAATCGGCGCCGCGTGGCGCACGCTCGACACGAGCCACGCGGCGTCCGCTGACGCGAGCTCGGATGCCCGCATCGGCTCGATCGCGGGCGTCAGCCCCCACAGGGGCGCCGCCTCGAACAGGTCGGCCTGCGTCGTGCCGGCGAGGATACCGAGGGACGGCGGGGGAGTGATGAGCCGCGAGCCCTGCCGGACGATGAGCGTCGAGGTCGGGCCCTCGAGCAGCAGCCCGTCGCTCGAGACGAAGACAACATCATCGGCACCCCGCCGGGCGGCCTCGCGCTGCGCCGCACGGTTCACCGCGTACGAAAGGGTCTTCGCGCCAGCGAGCAGCCACGGGCTCGACTGCGCGATGTCGCTGCGCAGCCCCCGGTCGAGCGCGACCACGCGCACGCCCACGGTGCGGGCCGCCGTGAAGTCGGGCGACGCGGTCGCGTAGACCCAGCCGGTCGGCGCCGTGCCCTCGGGGGCGCTGCCCGACGCGGACGGACCCGCCTCGACGCCGCGCGTGAGGGCGGTCTTGAGCCACGCCTCGTCAACATCGGCGACGTGGGCCGAGACCGCAAAAATCGCGTCACGCCAGACGGCGAGGCTCGGCTCGGGCAGGTCGAGGGCGCGCGCTGAGGCGACAAAGCGCTCCAGGTGCCGCTCGAGCGCTTGTGGGCGGCCGTTGGCCACGCTGAACGTCTCAAAGATGCCGTCGCCGCGCACCGGGCCGGCGTCGAGCACGCTGATGTGCGGCCGCGTCGCGTCGACAAGCTGAAAGCCGACGGCAACACCGTCAGGCCGGTGCGTGATGAGGGCGAGATGCTCGGGCACGGTCATGCGTTGATCTTCTCAGCCCTGCGCGCGCTCCCGTGGTTCGAGCTCGCCGCGCGTCTGAACGTGGTTGATGACGACCGCGATGGCCGTCAAGCCGATGATGAACGCCGCGATCCCGACGACGTGGGCGACCACCCCGACCACGCCGTTCGGGCCGAAGGGCTCCAAGAACGGGTACGGGTACCAGCCGTCAGCAGCGCCGCGCAGCATCGTGACCCCCACCCAGATCAGCGGGTACGAGACGGCGAGCCACATGGCCGACCAGGCGATGCGCGC
>DASSWY010000088.1:0-2892 GCA_035704325.1 Microcella sp.
CAAGCCCTCTTCGACCGGCCGCAGGTGGCGAGCGACGTGCCCGAATCGGCTGCGCGTGATCTCGGCGAGACGGTCGACATCGAGACCCTGCGATTTGTCGCGGAAGACGACGCAAGCGGCTTGCGGTTCTACATCGGCCAGCAAAGCGATGGCGACCCGTGCGTAATCGGCTACGCGCTCGACGGTATCGACTTCCACGCGACCTGCTCGGAGGCACCGGTCCGTGTTGATACTGGCGGACGCTTCCCCGATTTTCAGCTCATTTTTGGCGGCCCCACGCCCAGCGCCCCCGAAGGATTTCGGGCTGTCGGGGGTGGGGTGTTCGTCGAGGAGCAGCGCGGCGAGTGACGACGTAGAGAGCCGCGACGGCCGCTAGCGCTCGAGCACGACGGCGAGGCCCTGGCCGACGCCGATGCAGAGCGCCACCACGGCGACGCCCGATCCGCGGCGCGCGAGCTCGTGGGCGGCGTGGCCGATGATGCGGCCGCCCGAGGCTCCGAGGGGGTGCCCGATCGCGATCGCTCCGCCGTGAATGTTCACGATTTCGGGGTCAAGCTCGCCCCACAGGCGGATGCACGCGAGGCTCTGCGACGAAAACGCCTCGTTCAATTCGACAAACGACACGTCGGCCCAGGTGCGCCCGGCCTTTGCCAGGGCCCGGTTGGCCGCCTCGACGGGGGCGACCCCGAACACGTCGGGGTCGTTGCCGAAGGCCGCACGCCCGGCGATTCGGGCAAGCGGAGCCGCGTCAAGCGCACCCTCTCCGCCGATGAGCACGGCGGAGGCCCCGTCGTTGATCGACGACGAGTTGCCGGCGGTCACCGTGCCGTCGGCCGCGAACAGCGCCTTCAGCGAGCCGAGCTTATCGAGCGTCGTGTCGTCACGAATGCCCTCGTCGCGGGCGAGCTCGTGGCCGTCGACCTGCACGATCTCGCCGTCGTAGGCGCCGTTCGCCCACGCGGCGGCCGCAAGCGCGTGGCTGCGCAGCGCGAACGCGTCTTGGTCGTCGCGCGAGATGCCGTAGATGCTCGCGAGCTTCTCGGCCGACTCGCCGTTCGAAATCGTCCACTCTTTCGGCAGCGCGCGATTGACCATGCGCCAGCCGATCGCGGTGTTCCACAGGGTCGGGTTGCCGATGGCCGGGTAGGGCTTCGGCGACTTCTCGAGCACGTAGGGGGCTCGGCTCATCGACTCGACGCCGCCGGCCAGAATGACGTCGGCGTCGCCCGACTCGATGGCGCGCGAGCCCTGCATGACGGCGTCGAGCGACGAGCCACAGAGGCGGTTGACCGTGGTGCCGGTGACCGTCGTCGGGAAGCCCGCGAGCAGGGCCCCGAAACGGGCCACGTTGCGGTTGTCTTCGCCGGCCTGGTTCGCGTCGCCGAACACGACGTCGTCGATGCGCGCCGGGTCGAGGCCCGTGCGCTCGACGGTGGCCCGCATGACGGTGGCGGCGAGGTCGTCGGGCCGCACGTCGGCGAGCGCTCCGCCGGCTCGGCCGAACGGGGTGCGCACGGCGTCGTAGATGAAGCTCGCGGTCATCGCAGTCTCCTTAGGGGGCGCCGATGTCGGCGGGGTCAGCGCGCGTTAGGCGCTATCGATCATGTCGAGGTCGAGCCCGGTGAGCGCGCGCAACTCGTCGAGCGTTGTCGAGCCGAACAGCTCGCGCACGCGGAAGCGGCCGCCAACCACGTCGAAGACGGCGCGGTCGGTGTAGACGCGGGTGACGCATCCGACGCCCGTCAGCGGGTACGTGCACGACGCGACGAGCTTCGACTCGCCCGTCTTCGTCAGCAGGTCGGTCATGACGTAGACGTCTTTCGCCCCGATGGCGAGATCCATGGCGCCGCCGACCGCGGGGATCGCGTCGGGCGCTCCGGTCGACCAGTTCGCGAGGTCGCCCGCCTCGGAGACCTGAAAGGCCCCGAGAATGCAGAGGTCGAGGTGGCCGCCGCGCATCATCGCGAACGAGTCGGCGTGGTGGAAGTAGGCGGCCCCCGGCAGCTCGGTCACGGCCTGCTTGCCGGCGTTGATCAGATCGGGGTCGACCGCACCCTCGGCGGGCGCCGGGCCCATGCCGAGCATGCCGTTCTCGGTGTGCAGAATCACCTCGGAGCCGGCAGGCAGGTGATCGGCCACGAGCGTGGGCGCGCCGATGCCGAGGTTGACGTATGCGCCGTTCGGAATATCGGCGGCCACACGCTTCGCGAGCGCGGTGCGGTCGAGCCGATCGGGCTGCCCGGCGCGGTTATCGGATGCGCGGGGGGCGGTCACGGTCTGCTGGTCGGTCACGAGGCACCTCCGCTGGTCACGCCGCTGCCGGCACCCGCGAGCGGGGCGCCCGCCAGATCGACGCCGCCCACGAACTCGCCCGCGCGCAGCCACGGCCGCTCGCCGACCGCGACGACGCGGTTCACGAAGATGCCGGGCGTCACGACGGCCTCGGGGTCGAGCGCACCCACCTCGACGATCTCGTCGACCTGCACGACGGTGGTGCGCGCGGCCGTCGCCATGATGGGGCCGAAGTTGCGGGCCGTGCGGCGGTAGATCACGTTGCCGAGCCGGTCGGCAGCGAGCCCGGAAATCAGGGCGACGTCGGCGTGAATCGGGTACTCGAGCAGGTAGCTGCGCCCGTCGATGACGCGCTGCTCGCGCCCCTCGGCGAGCGGAGTGCCGACGGCAGTCGGCGAGTAGAAGGCGCCGATACCGGCTCCCGCGGCGCGGATGCGCTCGGCCAGGTTGCCCTGCGGCACGAGCTCGAGGTCGAGTCGGCCCTCGCGGTAGGCGGTGTCGAAGTGCCACGAGTCGCTCTGCCGCGGAAACGAGCAGACGACCTTGCGCACCCGACCCTCGGCGATGAGGCGGGCGAGGCCCACGTCGCCGCCGCCGGCG
>DASSWY010000103.1:0-7941 GCA_035704325.1 Microcella sp.
GTCGTCGGCGCGACCGGGCAGGTCGGCGCCGTCGTACGGCAGTTGCTGCTTGACCGCAACTTCCCCCTCGCGGAGGTGCGGTTCTTTGCGAGCGCGCGCAGCGCGGGCACGAGCATCCCGTTTGGTGACCGCGACATCGTCGTCGAAGACGCGTCGACGGCCGACCCCACAGGGCTCGACATCGCCATCTTCAGCGCGGGCGCGACGCTCAGCAAGGCGCAGGCTCCGCGCTTCGCCGCCGCCGGTGTGACCGTCATCGACAACTCGTCGGGCTGGCGGATGGACCCGGAGGTGCCGCTCGTCGTCGCCGAAGTGAACCCGCACGCCATCGACGAGGCGCACAAGGGCATCATCGCGAACCCCAACTGCACCACCATGGCGGCCATGCCCGTGCTCAAGGTGCTCGACCGCGAGGCCGGCCTCGAGCGCCTCATCGTCAGCACCTACCAGGCCACGTCGGGCGCGGGCCTTGCCGGTGGCGAAGAACTGCTCGAGCAGGCGAAGGCCGTCGTCGCGCAAGACGCGATGGGGCTCGTGCACTCGGGCTCGGCGGTCGAGTTTCCGGCGGGCGAAAAGTTTCCGAAGTCGATCGCGTTCAACGTGATCCCGCAGGCGGGCAATTTCGTCGACGACGGGCTCGGCGAGACCGACGAAGAGAAGAAGCTGCGCAACGAGTCGCGCAAGATCCTCGAACTGCCCGAGCTGCGCGTCAGCGGGCTGTGCGTGCGCGTGCCCGTCTTCACCGGCCACTCGCTCGCCATCAACGCCGAATTCGCCCGGGCTATCTCGCCCGAGCGGGCGCGCGAGCTGCTCGCCGACGCCCCGGGTGTTCAGCTGATGGATGTTCCGACCCCACTCGACGCCGCCGGCGCCGACCCGTCGCTGGTCGGGCGCATCCGCACCGACGAGGGCGTGCCCGGCGGGCGAGGCCTCGCGATGTTCATCACGAACGACAACCTGCGCAAGGGTGCCGCGCTCAACGCGGTGCAGCTGGCCGAGCTAGTGGCGGCGAAGATGGCGGCCGCGGCGGCGTAGCCCGGGCGGCGCTACGGCGCCATCCACGTCGCCGGGTCGGTTGACGGGGCGCCCGTGCGGCCCGGAATGCCGTGCCGAGTCATCTGCTCGGCGACGGCCCGCTCGGCCGGGTCATCCGACCGCTCGAACGCGTCGACGACAATCGCGACGTCCTCGGCGAGCTTGTCCTGACTGAGCTTGAACGCGCCCAGCCATTCGGTGTCGAGCACGCGAAAACCGGTGACGGCTTTGGCCATCGCGGTGAGCGCATCCCGATCGAAATCGCGCGTCGAGAACGCGCCGGGGCGACCCGCCTCGAACACGTCGACCGTGCGGGCGAGCAGTCGCCGCAGCTCGGCGTCGCTCGTGCGCACGAAGCGGCCCCGCACGTGCACCGCTGTGTAGTTCCAGGTCGGCACGTCGGGCTCGGCGCGGTAGAGGCTCGCGCTGACGTAGGCGTGCGGGCCGGGAAACACGACCAACACCTCATCGCCATCGACCAGCGCCGACAGCTGCGCGTTGCGAATCGCGTAGTGACTGATCAGGTCACCGGCGTCACCCGTCTCGTCGTCGAGCAGAAAAGGCAGGTGGGTCGCGTCGAGGCGCCCGCGAGCGCTCGCGATGATGCCCATCGGGTTGTCGAGAACGTGCTGCCGCAGCACCGCGGCGTCATCCATCGCGAACTCGCGGGGTCGGTACATCGCGCCTCCTCGCGCTCGTCACCACTACGAAGTGTGCGTTACTGTAGCATTCACTACATACGGGCGCGACGGTGCGCCCCGGCCCGAAGGAGCGCCATGACCGACGACGACCTCGCCTACCTTCCCGTCGACCGCCAACTCGCCCTCTTCGCCAGCGGCGAGCTCACCCCGCGCGACGTACTCGAAGCGCAACTGCGCCGCATCGACCGACTGGATGCGCGCATCCGATCGGTCACCGACCGCTACGACGCGCGGGCGCTCGCCCAGGCCGACGAGGCCGCGACGCGGTGGCGCGACGGCACCGCCCGCCCGCTCGAAGGCATCACCGTCGCCCTCAAAGAAGAGCAGGCGATCGCGGGGGAGTCGCTCACCTTCGGCTCGCAGGCGCGCGCCGCGGCAGGCGCCACCGCCGACATCGACCACCCCGTCGTCGAACGCGTGCGCGAGGCGGGCGGCATCGCCCACATTCGCACGACCACCCCCGAATACAGCGCGGCCGGGTTCAGCAGGTCGCGACTGTGGGGCGAAACGATCAGCCCCTGGGATGCGCGCCTCTCGTCGGGCGGGTCGTCTGGCGGTTCCGGCGCCGCGCTCGCCGCCGGTTTCACGACCGTTGCCACCGGCTCAGACGTCGCCGGGTCGCTGCGCATTCCGGCCTCGGCCTGCGGTGTCGTCGGCTTCAAGCCGCCGTACGCCAGCATCGCCGCGCTACCGACCGAAAGCTTCGACACGTACTGCCACGACGGCGCCATGGGGCGCACCGTGCGCGACACGGTCGCCCTGCACGACGTGCTTGCCGGCCAGCATCCGCGCGACTTCATCTCGCTGCCGCACGTCTACCACCTCGGCCGCGCCATGGCCGAGATCGAGCCGAGTGAGGTGCGGGTTGGCGTCGCCCGACGCATGGGCGACGCGCCGCAGCTGGGCCTCATGGATGAGGGGATCGCCGAGGCGATGTCGGCGCTCAGCGCTGCGGGAGTCGCCGTGACCGAGGTGCATTTGCCGTGGAACATGCACGAGCTCGCCGAGGCGGCGTTCACGCACTACGGCTCGATCATGGCGCCCATGATTCGCGCCGGCCTCGGTGAGGCCTTCGCCGACGCCGAGTCATACACGCGCGACTTCGTCGAGGCGGCAGACCAGGCGCACGCGCGCAACGGGCACTTCCACTCGATCCAGTGGGAGGCGCGGGTGCAGGCCGACCTGGCCGCGATCTTTGCCGACGTCGACGTCATCGTGTGCCCCACGGGAATGGTGCCCGCCCTGCCCGTGGGCGACGACGTGGCTGATCATCGCGTGGCGGTGGGTGACGAGACAGTCGAGGTCATTCACCACCTCGAGGCGTTCTTCGCCATGCCGTTCAACATGGCCAGTCGCTTGCCCGTGTTCGCGGTGCCCACGAGCGCTTGCCACGACGGCCCGCCGGCGTCGGTGCAGGTCGTCGGCCGCGCCTACGACCCGGCGGCCGCCGCCGCGGTGGCGGCGATCATCGAAGAGGCGGCCCAGTGGTACGCCGACGAGGCAGGTCGATCACGGATCGGTCTCAATCTGTAGCAAAAACTACAATCAGGCGTTATCGTCGTAAGTGCTACATCCTTCATCGACGAAGGGTGGCGACGACATATCCAACGGAGGGTAGTCCCGTGCACACATCACCCCGATCCCGCACAGCGCGGAGCGGCGCGGTCATCGCCGTCGCCTCGGCGCTCGTGCTGGGAGCCTGTAGCCCCGGCGGCTCCAGCGAAGAACCCGACACATCAGCCCCCGATGCCGGAGCGAGCGGTGGCAACGCCATCGTCGCCCTGATTCAAGAGCCCGGCATCTTCAGCCCGCTGTTCACCACCCAGAGCGGGGCCGAACTGGCGTACGCGTTCACGCTCGAGCCCATGTTCCTCTCGAAGCCCGACGGCACCTACGAGCCGTACCTCGCGAGCGAGATCCCCACCCTCGACAACGGCGGCGTCAGCGACGACGGCACCGTGATCGAATACCGCATCCGTGAGGGCGTCACCTGGTCAGACGGCGAAGCGTTCACCGCCGACGACCTCGCCTTCACGCTCGAGGCCATTCAGAACCCTGACGGCGAGATCGTCAACTCGGCCGAGTACGCCCAGGTCGAGTCGTGGGAGGTCGTCGACGAGCTCGCGATCGCCGTCACGATGGCGTCGCCGGTGCCGAACTACCTCGAGCTGTTCAACCAGGTGCTTCCCGAGCACCGCTTCGACGACAGCGCCGTTTCGGCCGAACACCCCGACGCCCGCATTCCGCTCGGCACCGGCCCGTTCGTCTTCGACGAATGGAACTCGGGCTCGGAGGCGATCCTGTCGGCCAACGAGAACTACTGGGGCGAGGAAGGCCCGCTGCTCGACGGCGTCGTGATCACGATGGTTCCGGATGCGCAGAACGCGATCAACGGCTTCATCAACGGCGAATACGACACGGTCGCGTACGTGTTCGCCGGCGACATGGCGCAGCTGCTGCAGGCCGAGGCCGACGGTGCCCCCATCACGGTCGTGCAGTCCGACCAGCTCGGCTTCGTCGAGTGGCTGTGGATCAACCACTCCGACCAGGGCGACGTGAACACCCCGCACCCCGTGCTCGGCGACCTCGCCGTGCGCGAGGCGATGAACCTCGCGATCGACCGCCAGGCGATCATCGACGACGTGCTCAACGGCGTCGGTTCGCTGACCGGCTCGTTCATCTACGCCGGCACCGGCTCGATCGAGAGCGAACCGCCCGCATTCGATCCGGATGCTGCTGCCGCACTTCTCGACGAGGCAGGCTGGGTCGTGGGCGCCGACGGCGTGCGCGAGAAAGACGGCGTGCGTGCGTCGGTTCGCTACACGACCATCGCGGGCGACCAGGTGCGCGCGCTGTACCAGCAGCTGATTCAGCAGAACCTCGCCGACATCGGCATCGAGGTCGTGATCGAGAACCTGCAGTCGAACTCGATCTTCGACCCGCGGTCGGAAGGCGGTGTGCTGGGGCTCGGCGACTTCGACCTGATGATGAGCCGCGACGGCTACTACCCCGACCCGCAGGCCTGGATCGACATCTGGACGACCTCGTCGATTCCGAGCGACGAGAACCCCGACGGATTCTCGTACGCCTTCCGCTCCGACCCCGAGTTCGACGCTCTTGCCGACCAGGCCCGCGTCGAGGTCGACCTCGCCACCCGCGAGGGGCTGATCGCCGAGATCAACGACCTGTTCGTCGAGAACGTCATCGCGATTCCGCTCTACGCCTCCGGTGTCGGCTACGTGTTCAGCGACGCCCTCGGTGACGTGAACATCGACACCTGGGACGGCCCGTGGAGCACCGCGAGCACGCTCACGTGGTCGCTGAGCGGCGAGTAGCGGGCAGGGCCGTTAGCGAATCATGACCGCGTACCTGATCCGTCGCTCCCTTCAGGCGATACCGCTGCTGTTCGGCATCAGCATCGTCGTGTTCCTGCTCTTGCAGATGACACCCGGCGGCCCGCTGGCCGCCGGTGAGGGAGCGGCGGGTCAGGCCAACGCGCCACAGCTCGCCCGTCTGCGCGAACGCCTCGGCCTCGACGACCCGCTCTGGCAGCAGTACCTGCGCTGGCTCGGTGGGATCCTGACCGGCGACTGGGGAGTGTCCCTGTCGAGTCGGCGCGACGTGCTCGAGGTGATCGGTGAGCGGCTGCCGACGACGATCATGCTCACGGGCACGTCGTTCATGATCGCCTTGATCGTCGCGCTGATTGTGGGCGTCGTGTCGGCCGTGAAGCACCGCTCGCTGTTCGACTACGTCGCGACCGGCACCTCATTCGCGGCCCTGTCGATGCCGAGCTTCTGGCTCGCGCTGCTGCTGCTCTTCCTCTTCTCTTACCAACTCGACCTTCTTCCCTCCGGTGGCCTGCGCGATCTGCGCAACCCGCAGGAGGGCTTCGCGGGGTTCCTCGACACAGCCAGGCACCTGGTCTTGCCCGTCACGGTGCTGTCACTGATTTCGATTGCAACCCTCGGTCGCTACGTGCGCAGCTCAATGCTCGAGGTGCTGAACCTCGACTACGTGCGCACGGCTCGCGGCGCGGGCGTGCCGGAGCGCGTGGTGGTACTCCGGCACGCTCTGCGCAACGCCGCCATTCCCGTGGTCACGGTGGCCGTGCTCACGATCCCCGAACTGTTCCTGGGCGCCGTCATCACCGAAACGATCTTCGCCCTGCCGGGCATGGGGCGCCTCTTCATTGAGTCGGCGAACGGGCGTGACTACCCGGTCTTGCTCGGCATCCTCATGATCGCGGCGACGCTCGTCGTCGTCGCCAATCTCATCGCCGACCTCCTGTATGCCCGCCTCGACCCGAGGATCCGCTATGACTGAGACGATTCCGGCGAAGCCCAGCAGGCCGGGTGCCGACCTGTGGCGGCGGTTCCGCACGCACCGCGGCGCGATCGTCGGGCTCATCCTGTTGACGGTCGTGAGCCTCATGGTGTGGGCGGGCCCCCTGGTCTGGAGCGTTGACCCCAACCTCATCACCCTCGCCGACCGCAACCTGCCACCCTCGGCGACCCACCCCATGGGCACCGACGAGTTAGGCCGCGACCTGCTCGCGCGGGTGCTCGACGGCGGCCGGCTGACCCTCGCCGTCGCGCTCGCCGCCGTCATGGCGTCGATCACGCTCGGCCTCGTCGTCGGCGCGACCGCCGGATACCTCGGGGGCATCGTTGACAACCTGCTGATGCGGCTCGTCGACGTGTTCTACTCGCTGCCGTCGCTGTTCGTTGTGATTCTGCTGGTGCTCGTGCTCGGCGCCGGGTTCTGGCCCATCGTCATCGCGATCGCTCTGTTCACGTGGATGAATACGGCACGCATCGTGCGCGCCAGCGTGCTGTCGATCAAAGAGCGCGAATACGTCGAGGCCGCCCGCTCGCTCGGGGCCGGCCACGCCCGCGTGCTGCTCGGCCACGTGCTGCCCGGTACTTTCGGGCCGCTCGTCGTCACGGCGACCCTCAACATCGCCTTCGCGATTCTCACCGAATCGGCCCTGTCGTTCCTCGGGCTCGGATTTCAGCCCCCGCAGTCCACCTGGGGCGGGCTGCTCTTCGAAGCCCAGCGCGCCGTGATCTCAGAGGGGCACTGGTGGCGGGGGTTCTTCCCCGGGCTCATGATCTTCGCCGTCGTGCTCGCCGTGAACTACATCGGCGACGGGCTCAGCGACGCGCTCGACCCGCGGAGGCGTAAGCGATGACCACACCCGCTCTCGAGGTCGAGAACCTCACCGTCGAATTCGCCACCGGCGAGGGCCGCGTGCGAGCCGTGTCTGATGTGTCGTTCACCGTGCCCCACGGCGGCGCCCTGGGCGTCGTGGGCGAGTCGGGCTCGGGCAAGTCGGTCACCGCGCTCGCCATCATGGGCCTATTGCCGCGCACCGCCGAGGTGCACGTCAGCGGCAGTGTGCGCATCGCGGGCACCGAGGTGATGAGCCTCGCGCCCGCGAAGCGTCGGGCCGCCACCGGCCGGCTCGCGGGCATGGTCTACCAAGACTCACTCGCGGCCCTCAACCCGTCGATGACAATTGGCCGCCAGCTGACGGGAGTCATTCGTCTCGACGGCGTCGGCAGCGCGGCCGCCACCGAGCGAGCGGTCGAACTGCTCGACCGAGTCGGTATTGCCGACCCCCGCTCGCGCCTCGGCGACTACCCACACCAGTTCTCGGGCGGAATGCGCCAGCGCGTGCTGATCGCCATGGCGCTCGCCCGACGCCCGAAGCTGCTCATTGCCGACGAGCCGACCACGGCACTCGACGTGACCGTGCAAGCCCAGATTGTCGAACTCGTCGACGAGCTGCGCGCCTCGGGCGAGCTCAGCGTGCTCTGGATCACGCACGACCTCGCCCTCGTCTCCACGATCGTCGAGCAGATCGCTGTCATGTACGCAGGCCGACTCGTTGAGCAGGGGCCGTTGGCGACGCTGTTCGACCGACCAGCGCATCCGTACACGAAAGGCCTGCTCGGCAGTATCCCGAGCCTTGACGGCCGCGTGCCGCTCACGCCGATTCCCGGCACGCTGCCGCGACTGGGGGCCGTTGACGGGCAGTGCTCGTTCGCGCCGCGGTGTCCTCGAGCCACCGAGCGCTGCACGACCGCACTGCCGCCGCTCGAACCGCACGGCGTCGACCGCGTCGTCGCGTGCCACCACCCGCTGATCCCCGAGGTGACCCGATGACCGCCAGCGCTGCCCCGCTCATCGACGCGCGCGG
>DASSWY010000361.1:0-3945 GCA_035704325.1 Microcella sp.
TGTTCAACCGGGGCATAGCGACAGACGCCCGCTGAGCGATCAGGATGCGCGCCCCGGCTTCACCGCCCGGCCCAGCACCGAGGTGGTGACGTGGTCGACGGTCGCGCCGTCTCCGTTCGTCAGCATCAGCCGCAGCGCCCGCATGAGCGCGGCACGCCGGTCGTCGTCGAAGCGGTCGACCACGGGACCGAAGGGGGTGCCGAACAGCCCGTGCAGTTCGGTATCGAGGCTCGGCCAGCGCACGGGCAACGACTCGCGCGACGCGTTCACCTCGGTGAGCCCCGCCCCGACGAGCGCGTCGACCACGTCGGCGACCGACATGGTGAGCGCCGCGTTCGAGATCGTGCGGGGCGCGCCCGACGCCGCCGCGTCGGCGGTGAGAGCGTCGGCGAAGGCGTCGAACGGGTCGAGCCTCTCGCCCTCGGCCCAGACGGCGACGACGAGCACGCCCCCGGGCCGCAGCACGCGGCGGCACTCGGCGAGGGCCGCGCGCCGGTCGGCCATGAACGGCAGGCCCTGCTGGCAGAGCACCGCGTCGACACTGCCATCGGGCAGGTCGATCGCCGTCGCGTCGCCGACGAGCGCCTCGATGGGGGCGCGCCCGGGCGAGGCGGCCTCGATGGCGTAGTCGAGCATCCGGGCGCTCGAATCGCACGCGATGACGCGTCCCGCGTTGCCGACGACCGCGGCGGCCGCCCGGGAGGCGGCTCCGGTGCCGGCGGCGACATCGAGCACGGTCGCGCCGCGCGGCAGCCGCGCGAGGCGCACGAGGCGGTGCGCCCACGGCTCGAAGAGCACCGGGTCGAGGTAGCGGTGGTAGTTCTCTGACACGCTGGCGGCGTCGAAATGGTTGCGCCGGGGCGCACCCGCGCCCGATGCGGCCGGCACGGATGCGGTGGTCGCGCCCATCGGGCTACACCCGCCCCAGCACGGTCGCCGGGTCGGCGAGCATGCGCCCGACATCGGCGAGGAACCGCGCGCCCTGCTCGCCGTCGACGAGCCGGTGGTCGAACGAGAGGCTGAGCGTCATGACGTCGCGCAGGCGGATCTTTCCGCGGTGCTCCCACGGGCGGCGCTGCACGGCCCCTGTCGCGAGAATCGCCGACTGACCCGGCACCAAGATCGGTGTGCCCGCGTCGATGCCGAAGACGCCCACGTTCGAGATCGTCACGGTGCCGCCCGTCAACTGCTGCGGGGTGAGCTCGCCGGCCCGCGCCGTGCGGGCAAGCGCACCGATCGCCTCGGTGAGCTCGCCCACCGTCTTCGCGTGGGCGTGCTCGACCACCGGAACCATGAGCCCGCGCGGGGCGGCGACCGCGATGCCGAGGTTCACGTGACCCCACTCGACGATCTCGCCGGCCTCGTCATCCCAGTGGGCGTTCAGTGCGGGCTGGGCCGCCAGCGCCAGACACACGGCCTTCGAGATCACCGCGAGCAACGAGGCACGCTCGCCCGCCTCACTCAGGCGCCGCACGAGCTTCATGGTGCGCGTGACGTCGACCGTGAGGAAGACGCTCGCGTGCGGGGCGGTGAACGCGCTGTCGACCATCGCCTGGGCGGTGGCCTTGCGCACGCCGCGGATCGGCGTGCGACGCTCGGCGGGGTAGCCCGCGCTGGCGGGTGCCGTGCGCGCGGCGGTCGCCGATTCGGGTGCGGCGTTTGTCGACGCCGGCGGCTCCGGTGCGCTCGGCGCGCTCGGTGCCGAGGCGGCGTGCTGTACGTCGTCACGGGTGACGAGCCCGTGCGGGCCCGAACCGCTGATCGACGCGAGGTCGACACCGAGCGTGTGGGCAAGCTTGCGCACGGGCGGGGTGGCGAGGGTGCGCTCGCGCGCGACACTCGCCGCGCTCGGCTCGCTCGCGCTGCCCGCGCTGCTCGCACTGCCTGCGCGTGACGGGATGCTCGGCGCGGCCGGCGCGAACGCCCCCTTTCGCGCCTTCCGCGCGGGCGCCCTGCCGGAGGCCGCGGCGGGCCCGTAGCCGACGAGCACTGCCTGACGCTCGGGCGCGGCCGGAGCCGAGGCCGCGGGTTCGGCGGCCGACACGCTCGCGGCAGACCCCGCCGACGCTGCAGCAACCGACGCTGCCGACGGAGCCGCAGCCGGCACCACCGACCCCGCCGGCGCCTCCACCTCGAAGCGCACGATGGGCGCGCCAACGGTCACCGTCTCGCCCGGCGACGCGCACAGCTCGGCGACGACGCCCGCGACCGGCGAGGGCAGCTGCACGACGGCCTTCGCCGTCTCCACATCGGCGATCGTCTGGTTGAGCGTCACCGTGTCGCCAACGCTGATGT
Source organism: Microcella sp. (assembly GCA_035704325.1). Lineage (GTDB taxonomy): Bacteria > Actinomycetota > Actinomycetes > Actinomycetales > Microbacteriaceae > Microcella. The sequence continues at coordinate 2,296 of DASSWY010000361.1, forward strand.
GCCACTCGACGAGTTCCGACTCGGTGAGCCCCTCGCCGAGGTCGGGCATCGCAAATTCGCGGATCGCCATCAGAGCATCGCCCCCGCGTACAGCGCCGGGCGCCGCCCCATCGTGCGGTCGACCGCGTCGAGGATGCGGTCGAGGTCGGGCAGGAAGTGCTCTTCGTGGCGCGAGGCCGGGTACGGCAGGTCGAAGCCGGTGACCCGCTGCGGCGGGGCTTCGAGGTGGTAGAAGCAGCGATCGGTGAGCTCGGCGGCAAGATCCGCACCGACTCCCCCGGTGCGCTGCGCCTCGTGCGCGATGACGAGTCGGCCGGTCTTTGCGACCGAGGCGACGACCGTGTCGACGTCGACGGGCGCGAGGGAGCGCAGGTCGATCACCTCGATCGAGACATCATCGGCGCCTGCCCCGCCCGAACCCGCCGCGGCCGCAGCCGCGTCGATCGCGGTCGCCACGAGCGGCCCGTAGGTGACGAGCGTCACGTCGCTACCCGGCACCACGACCCGGGCCGAGCCCATCGGCAGCACATCGTCGCGATCGATCGCGTCTTCGTCGACCTCGCCCTTGGTCCAGTAGCGACGCTTCGGCTCGAAGAACAGCACGGGGTCGTCGCAGCGGATCGCCTGCTGCAGCATCGTGTGCGCGTCCTGCGGCGTCGAGCACGTGACGACGCGAAGCCCCGCCGTGTGCGCGAAGTACGCCTCGGGGCTTTCAGAGTGGTGCTCTACCGCCCCGATGCCGCCGCCGAAGGGCACGCGAATCGTGATCGGCATGCGCACGTTTCCGCGGGTTCGGTAGTGCAGCTTCGCCACCTGGGTGACGATCTGGTCGAACGCCGGGTAGATGAAGCCGTCGAACTGAATTTCGACGACCGGCCGGAAGCCCTTGAACGCCAGCCCCACGGCCATGCCGAGAATTCCGGATTCCGCGAGCGGCATATCCATGACACGGTCGCCGCCGAACTCTTTCTTCAGCCCGTCCGTGACGCGGAACACGCCGCCCAGCGTGCCGATGTCTTCGCCCATGATGAGCACGCGGTCGTCGTGAGCGAGCGAGCGGCGCAGCGAGGCGTTGAGCGCCTTCGCGAGAGTCATTTCGGCCATCAGTGTTCGCCCCCCTCAAAGCTGTCGAGGTACTCGCCGAACTGCCGACGCTGCTCGTCGATGCCGCGGTGCGGCTCGGCGTAGACGTGATCGAACATGGTCAGCGGGTCCGGATCTTTCTGCTCCGTGCATCCGGCCCGGAATTCGGCGGCCGCCTCGTCGGCGCGACGGGCGATGGATGCGGCGAGCGCCTCATCGAGGATGCCCGCCTCGCGCAGGTACGCCTCCACGCGGGCGAGCGGGTCGCGGCCCGCCCACTCCTCGCGCTCGAGCGGGTCGACATAGCGCGACGGGTCGTCGGAGGTGGTGTGCGGGCCCATGCGGTACGTGATCGCCTCGATGAAGGTCGGGCCGCCGCCCTCGCGGGCCTGCTCAACGGCGCGGCGGGTGACCGCCATGACGGCGAGCACGTCGTTGCCGTCGACGCGCACGCTCGGAATGCCGAAGCCGGGCGCGCGGTCGGCGATCGGGCGCTGCGCCTGCAGCGTGACGGGCTCGCTGATCGCCCACTGGTTGTTCTGGCAGAAGAAGATCACGGGCGCGCGG
>DASSWY010000182.1:0-2610 GCA_035704325.1 Microcella sp.
CTGCGCACCTCGCCCGTGAGCCGCGGGTCGATGGCGGCATAGTCGTCGTCGCTCGGCTCGTGCAGCTCGAGCCCCGACCGCTCGCAGTGGGCGACGAGTGCACCCGAGATCTCGTGCGCCTCGCGGAAGGGCACGCCCTGCCGCACCAGCCAGTCGGCGACATCGGTCGCAAGCGAGAAGCCCTGCGGCGCGAGCTCGGCCATGCGTTCGGTGTCGAAGCGCAGGGTCGCGACCATGCCGGTGAAGGCGGGCAGCAGCACCTCGAGCGTTTCGACCGCGTCGAAAACGGGCTCCTTGTCCTCCTGGAGGTCGCGGTTGTACGCCAGCGGGAGCCCCTTGAGCGTGGTGAGCAGGCCGGTGAGCGAGCCGATCAGTCGGCCGACCTTGCCGCGCGCGAGTTCGGCGATATCGGGGTTCTTCTTCTGCGGCATGATCGACGAGCCCGTCGAGTAGCCGTCGTCGAGGGTGACGAAGCCGAACTCGCGCGTGTTCCAGAGGATGATCTCTTCGGCCAGGCGCGACAGGTCGACTCCGATCTGCGCGGCCACGTAGGCGAACTCGGCGACCAGGTCGCGAGCGCTCGTGGCGTCGATCGAGTTCTCGGTCGGGCCGGAGAAGCCCAGGCGCTCGGCGACGAGCGCGGGGTCGAGGCCGAGCGAACTGCCCGCGAGGGCTCCGGCGCCATACGGCGAGCGGTCAGCGCGCGCCGCGAAGTCGCGCAGGCGCTCGAGGTCACGCACGAGCGGCCAGGCGTGGGCGAGCAGGTGGTGGGCCAGCAACACGGGTTGCGCGTGCTGCAGGTGGGTGCGGCCGGGCATCGCGGCATCCGGATGCGCGTCGGCCTGGGCGGCGAGCGCCCCGATCAGCGCGCGCAGCTCGGTCGCGATGACGCGCCCGTGGTCGCGCAGATACAGACGCACAAGGGTGGCGATCTGGTCATTGCGGCTACGGCCCGCGCGCAGCTTGCCGCCGAGCTCCGGGCCCGCCTCCGCCACGAGCGCCGCCTCGAGGGCGCCGTGCACGTCTTCGTCTTCGGGGCGGGGGGTGAGCGAGCCGTCTCGGAAACGCGCCTCGATTCGATCGAGCGCGGCGAGCATCCGCGTGAGCTCATCGTCGGTGAGATAGCCGGCCGCGGCGAGCGCCTCGGCGTGCGCGCGCGACCCGGCGAGGTCATAGGGGGCGAGCTGCCAGTCGAAGTGGGTCGAGCGGCTCAGCCGCTGCAGTTCGGGCGAGGGGCCCGACGAGAAGCGGCCGCCCCAGAGCGAGCCCTCGTTGGTGGCGCCGCTCACGCGCGCGCCCCCGAGCCGCCGGCCGAACGCGCGAGCAGCCACACCATCAGGGCCTTTTGGGCGTGCAGGCGGTTTTCGGCCTCGTCCCAGATCACGCTCTGCGGGCCATCGATCACGCCCTCGGTCACCTCGTAGCCGCGGTCAGCGGGGAGGCAGTGCAGGAAGAGTGCGTCGTCGGCGGCGTGCGCCATGAGCGCCTCGTCGACGCGGTAGGGCGACATGATCGCGACGCGGGCGGCCTTCTGGTCTTCTTTGCCCATCGACACCCAGGTGTCGGTCACCACGACATCAGCACCCGCAACCGCCTCGCGCGGGTCGGTCGTCACGGTGATCGAGCCGCCCGTCTCGGCCGCGATGCGGCGGGCGTCGTCGAGCACGGCGGGCTTCGGGTGGTACTCGGCAGGGCTGCCGACGCGCACGTGCATGCCCGCCGTGGCGCCCGCGAGCAGGTACGAGTGCACCATGTTGTCGGCGCCGTCACCAATGAACGCGACAGTGAGGCCGGCGAGCTCGCCCTTGTGCTCACGGATCGTCAGCAGGTCGGCGAGCAGCTGGCACGGGTGGAAATCGTCGCTCAGCGCGTTGATGACGGGCACCGTCGTGCCGGCCGCCATCTCTTCGAGGCCCGCCTGGGCGTAGGTGCGCCACACGATCGCCGACACCATGCGCTCGAGCACGCGCGCCGTGTCGGACGGCGTCTCTTTTCCACCCAACTGGCTGGAGGCGGTCGAGATGATGAGCGGCTGGCCGCCGAGGTCTGCGATGCCGACGGCGAAGCTGACCCGCGTGCGAGTCGACGACTTGTCGAAGATCACCGCTACCGTCTGCGGGCCGGCGAGCGGGCGTTCGGCGTAGCGCTCGGCCTTCAGTCGCGCGGCGAGATCGAGAATCTCGCGCTGCTCGGCGGGCGTGATGTCATCGTCGCGCAGGAAGTGGCGGGTTGCGGTCGCGGTCATGATGCGGCCTCCAGGCTCTCGGCGAACAGGGTCAGGAATTCGGCGATCTCGGCGTCGCCGATGATGAGGGGCGGGGCGAGACGGATGGTCGTGGCATTCGGCGCGTTGACAATGAGTCCGCGACGCATCGCCTCGTCGACGACGCGCTGCGCGTGCTCACCCGCGAGGCCGACGCCGAGCAGCAGGCCGCGGCCGCGCACCTCGGTGACCAGGGGGCTCCCGAGCCCGAGGATGCCGGCGCGCAGCTCGTCACCGCGGCGGCGGGCGTTGCCCACGAGGTCGGCGCGCTCAATCTCGGCGAGCACGGCGTCGGCCGCGCCCGTCGCGAGCGGGTTGCCGCCGAAGGTCGAGCCGTGCTGGCCGAG
>DASSWY010000270.1:0-5799 GCA_035704325.1 Microcella sp.
GCTCGTGATCGATGTCGCCCCGATCGAGGCCGACCAGCTCGCTCACGCGCAACGCACTCGCGTACAGCAGCTCGATGACGGCGACGTCACGCAATGCGGCGGGATCTCCTCCGCTCGCGTGATCGGCGAGCCGAGCAAGCAACTCGTCAACCTGCGCCCGCGTCAACACGCGGGGCAGTGAGCGATCGGGGCGTGGCGCCCGCAGGCGGGCCCCCGCATCGGCTGCTGCGCGCCCCGTACGAGCCAGCCAGGCCGTGAAACCCCGAACGGTGGATGCGCGCCGCGCAAGCGTTGAACTCGCCAGCCCCGCGTCGCGCTGCGCCCACGCCCAGTCGCGCAGCACTTCGAGATCAAGCAGTGCCGGGTCGGGTTCCGCGCCCCGCGCGACGAGGTGATCGACGAGGGATGCGAGATCGGCGCGGTACGCGCGCACGGTGTGTGGTGACGCTCCCCGTTCGAGCGTGACCGCGCGCAGGTAGTCCGCTACTGCGGACTCGAGCGGTGTCGACACGGCGGGCATCCCGTCAGGATGCCCGCCGTGCGGCCTAACGCTCGCTCGGCGCGCCCGCCCCGGCGAGCTTCGGCTCGGCGGCATCCGCGTCGACGGGCTCGGCGAGCGCCCCCATGTCTTGTGCGTTCAGACCCAGCCGATCGGCCTCGGCCACCGTCATGCGCGGCCGGCGCGGCCAGAAGAAGCGGTCGCCGGCGAGGAACGCGAAGGCGGGCACGATGACCGTGCGCACGAGCAACGTGTCGATCAGCACACCGATACACACGATGATGCCGATCTGGGTCAGGGTGATCAGGGGCAGCACGCCCAGCACGGCGAACACCGCGGCAAGCAGGATGCCCGCGCTCGTGATGACCGCGCCTGTCGCGGCGAGCGCCCGAATCATGCCCTCGCGCATTCCCAGCGTCTCGGCCTCCTCTTGCGCCCTCGTGACGAGGAAGATCGAGTAGTCAACGCCGAGCGCGACCAAGAACAGGAAGCTGAACAGCAGCACCGTCGTGTCGATCGCCGGGAAGCCGAAGACCGTTTGGAACAGCACCCACGCGATGCCCACGGCGGAGAAGAAGCTCGCGACAACGGCCCCGAGGAGCAACAGGGGCGCGACGATCGAGCGCAGCAGTGCGATCAGCACGATGAGCACCAGAACGAGAATCAGCGGGATGACGAGCGCTTGATCGCGTGCCTGAGCGTCCGCGACATCGAGGGCCTGAGCATCCAGGCCGCCGACCAGTGCGTCACCGGCGCCGACATCGTCGAGCTCGGCGCGCAGTTGAGCGATGGTGTCGAACGCCGCCTGACTTTCGGGGTCCGCGTCGATCGTGACGTCGATTTGCGTCCAGTCGTCGCTCGCGTCGCCGAACTCGGCGGCGTCGACTCCGTCGAATCCGCGGATGGCGTCGAGCGTCTCATCGGCATCGGCCGTGGGCACGAGGACGGCCGCGGGCGAGGTGCTCCCCGCCGAGAAGGCGTCGGCGAGCACCTCTTGCCCGATAACCGCCTGCGGTTTGTCGATGAAGCGCTCGTTCTGCGACAGACCGACCGTCAGCCCGTTGAGGCCGGCGGCAAAGGCGCCGAGCGCGAGGAATCCGACGATGGCGACAGCGAGGGGGCGACGGCTCACGGCCCGACCGAGCTTTCCCCACGGACTCTTCGCCACCATGTCGGGCGAGCCAAAGCGGGGCACGAACGGCCAGAAGAGGCCGCGACCGAACAGCACGAGAGCCGGGGGCAGCACCACCAGGCCGAAGAACATCGCGACGACGATGCCGATCGCGCCGGCGAGGCCCAGTGCCCGGTTTCCGGCCAGCTCGCCAAAAAGCAAGGTCGCCAGCGCGAGCGCAACCGTTCCCCCGGAGGCGAGGATGGCGGGAGCCGTACCGCGCACCGCGCGACGCATGGCCGCTCGACGATCCTCGAAAACCCGCAACTCGTCGCGGTACCGGGCGATCAGCAGAAGGGCGTAGTTCGTGCCCGCACCGAACACCAGCACCGACAGAATTCCCGTCACGCTCGCGTCGAGCTGCACTCCCACGACACCGGCGACCTGCCGCGCGATGATGCCGGCGAGTACGTCGCCGAGGCCGACCACGGCGAGCGGCACGAGCCACAGCCACGGGCTGCGGTAGGTGATGAGCAACAGCACGGCGACGACGATCACGGTCGTGCCGAGCAGCGTGAAGTTGGCGCCACTGAACACCGACGCGATGTCGACCTCGAAACCTTCCGCCCCGGTCAGGTAGACGTCGAGCTCGTCGAGGTCACTCGAGGCAGCGGCGCGCAGCGCGTCCGCACGCTCGGCCTGGTCTCCCACGCTCGTGATCGGATCGAGCGGCACGACGACGAACGCGACCGTTCCGTCATCACTCACGACGGGCGGCGGGAGGAACTCGGCCTTCGCGATATCGGCCAGCTCGACGGAATTGTCGGCGATCGCCGCGAGCTGACCGTCGCTGAGGGCCTCGTCGCCCGCGTCAAACACGATCAGTGCGCTCGTGCCGTCAGACGACGCGAAGTCTTCCTGCAGCTGCTGCACCTGCACCGACTCGGCCGTGTCGGGCAGCCCCACGGGCGGGGCCTCATCGTTGCCGCTGTATCCCGCCGTCGCGAAGAGGGCGGTGGCGCCCAGTGCGGTGAGCACGAGAACGATCCAGGAGGTGGACTTGGCAGTGAGGAAGCGCAGGAAGCCAGACACGGGGCGCCTTTCGGGGCGGAAGTGACGATCGGTTTAGTTAGATTGTCGAACTATCAGACAATCGAGAAGATAGCGGGTAGGCTGGAAACCATGCAAATGCACTCATCGGATGCACAGGGAGGCCCTCCCGAGGCGCCCACCGCGCGTCCGGCGACGCGCTCGCTGCGCGAGGTCATCGACGTCACGGACGACTTCTCGCGCGCTATGGCGGGATCACTCTCGGTCAACGCCACCGACCTGGATGCCATGCAGCACCTGATCATGGCGGGCCCCCTGTCGCCCAGCGCACTGGCGAAGCGCCTCGGCCTCTCGACGGCAGCCACGACAACCGCGATCGACCGCCTCGAGGCGCTCGGCCACGTTCATCGCACGGCGAACCCCACGGATCGACGGGGGGTGATCGTCGAGGCCTCCCCCGCCTCGCGCGCACGGGCAATGGGCATGCTGATGCCGATGATCGGTGCAATCGACGGCGTGCTTGACGAGTTCTCGCCCGCGGAACAGCGGGCGATCAGTAGCTATCTGCAGCGCGTCGTTGAGGTCTACCGCTCGCACGCCGCGCGCATCGGCTAAACGTCGCTCGCGGCCGCTTCGTTCAGGTTGAGCTTCGACGCTTTGCTCGACAACTGCTCGAGCCGTACGTCAGCCGGCATGCCTTCGATCATCGGGCGGTACGTGGCCGCGAAACCCGTCACTTCGGGGGCCGCAGCGAGCGGCACCGTTGACGACACGACCCGGTCGGCGTAAACGCTGACGACGTCGAACGACTGCGCGCCGTCAACGCCCGAGAGCAGGCGTTCCGCCGGCGCGCCGAGGTCGAGCGTGTAGCAGGTCGCCGACGCCACGTGAACAGGGATGCCCGCGAACGTTCCGTGCGTCGAGTAGTGCAGGTGCCCGCCCAGAATGGCCCGGATATCGCTGCCCGCGATGACGCGCTCAAGCGCGGGCTGGTCGTGCAGTTCAAGAACGGACATCACCTCGAGCGGCGTGGGGACCGGCGGGTGATGAAGCGCGAGAATGCTGCCGAGCGGCGCTGGCTCGGCGAGCACGGATGCCAGCCACTCGAGCTGGGCGGGCTCAAGCTCGCCATGGTGGTACCCCGGCACCGTGCTGTCGAGCGAGATGACACGGAGCCCTGCGAGGTCGTAGACCCGGTCTTGAGGCGCGTCGGTGGGCTCGGCGTCGAAGAGCAGCGAGGCGTAGGCGGCTCGCTCGTCGTGGTTTCCCATCACCCAGATCAGGCGCGCGTTCATGCGCGCAACGACGGGCTCAACGGCTGACCGCAGGCGGCGGTACGCGTCGGGCTCACCGAGATCGGTGAGGTCGCCGGTAAAGACGAAAGCGTCGGGCGACAGCGCGCTCGCCTCGATGCGCTCGAGCGCCCGTTGCAGCCGCTCGTCGACCGGCACCTTGCCGTAGAGCGCCCGGCCATCGCCCAGAAGGTGTGTGTCAGAAAGGTGCACGATGGTGCGCACGGGCGGGGGGTACTGGCCAAGCTGCGTCATGCGCGCATGCTACTCGGCTCGGGTGACGCGTTTTCAGAACTGTGCAGGTGCGGGGCGCGGACTGTTCGATTTTCGCCACATTCCGTTCGCCTCTTCGACGGCGAGTTCTTCGAACTGCAGGAGGCCGAGCTCAGCACGCACCTCGTCTACCGACATGCCCGTTGCGCGGGCGAGCTCGTCGACGCTGTGCGCGCGCCGCGGGCGAAGTGCGTCCCTCACGCGCGTACTGCCCGCCGATGGCCTGGCCGAGAGCGCTACGGCGCCGTCACCGCTCGGTGAGTCGAACGCGAGCTCCATGATCTCGGTGGTGGACGTAATGCACCGGGCGTCGGAGGTGCGCAGAGTGCGGTGGCAGCCCGCGCTGGCCGCCGAGGTGATCGGCCCGGGAACAACGCCCACCGGAACACCGACCGAAAGCGCGTGGTGAACCGTGTTAAGAGCCCCCGAACGGTGCCCCGCTTCGACGACGACCACCGCGTCACTCATGGCGGCGATGAGCCTGTTGCGCTGCAGAAAACGCCATCGCGTCGGTGCGGTACCGCACGGTGTTTCGCTCAGTACCGCGCCCTGCTCGATCACGCGCGTCAGCAGTGCGTCGTGGCCGCTCGGATACAGGCGGTCGGCGCCTCCCGCCAGCACGGCGATGGTGTCTCCCTGCGCCGCGAGGCTCGCGCGATGAGCGGCGCCATCGATGCCGTAAGCCCCACCGGAGACCACGACGATGTCGCGGGACGCCAGACCTGCGGCGAGTTCCATCGCCACGTGCTCGCCGTACCCGGTGGCCGCCCGAGCTCCGACCAGCGCAACGCTGGGTCGAGGCGCGAGCTCGGTGCGTCCGCGCACCCACAGCAGGTGTGGCCGGTGCGGCCCCAGGCGGTCGAGCCCATCGGGCCAACAGTCGTCGTCGGGCGCCAAGAGTTGAGCACCCACGGTGCCCGCGATCTCGAGCGCTCGCACCACGTCTTCTGACTTCAGGCGCGGGGTCCAGCGGCGAACCGCGTTCGTCGCCGCCTCAGCGCTGAGCTCACCAGCCGACAACGCGACGAGAGTCGCCGGGGTGCAGCCATCAATGAGCGCCTGCGCGGCGGCGACGAGCGAGCCGGCATCGGCGAGATAGCCGACGGCGGCATCGCCTGGTTCTGCAATCACATGCCAGAAGGCACGAGCCATGAGATCGTCGCGCTCATCAGTGCTCTGCACAAGGCGCCCCACCCTGTCGAGCGTCGCGTCGAGGCGGGAGGCGGGGATGCGCCAGAGTGTCGACGCCATCACTGCACCCCCTTGCGCAAATAGAGCGCCGCACCGACGTGCTCGAGGCTTGGGGTTGTCGCTCCTGCCAGATCGGCGACTGTCCACGCGAGCCGAAGCACCCGGTCGTACCCGCGCATAGTCAGGGCGCCGCGCTCGAGCGCGCGATCCAGGGGTGCCCGTGCCGGGGCGGGTAATCGCCACGGAGCCGCACGCAGCACGGAGCCCGACACCTGCGCATTCAGGCGGTGGCCGTGCGCCGCCCAGCGCTCGGCAGCCACGCGGCGCGCCGCCACCACCGCCGCGCGAGCATCGGCCGTCGTGCGCTCGCCGCGGCTCGGCCC
>DASSWY010000362.1:0-3074 GCA_035704325.1 Microcella sp.
TGGATCTTCCACCGCACGAAGTCGCTGACGTACGTCATCATCGTGCACCTGCTGTTCGACCTCGTCGTCTTCCTCGCGATCGTGCACGCGCACAACCCGGGCGCCCTGCCGATCTTCCTGATCGACGCGCCCGGGTCGTAGCCGCGTTAGCGGCCCGCGACGCTACTCGTGGCCGCCGCCGAGGCGGTCGGAGGTGCGGTCGGTCGCGCCGTCGTCCTGACCGAGCGGATGCTCGTCGCCCTCGGGCGCGGACGGCACGCCGAGCGGTTCGGTGCGGTCGTCGTTCTCGCGCGGGGCGTTGGGCTGCTGCTCGGTCGCGTCGTGGTTGGTGTCGCCGGGCGTCGGGGGATCGTTCGTGTGATCGCTCATGGCCTCTACACAACGCGCTTCGCGCGGCTCCTGCCAAGGGGTTGACAGGAGAGGAGCCGCGCGCGTCGAAGGATCATCGACCGCGGGCGACCGCTTAGCCCTCGATGAGCGCCGTGCAGTCGATCGTGCTGTCGTCGTCCACGATCGTGATGTCGACCCCGGATGCGTCGAGCACGCCGTACGCGATCTGACAGTTGCCGATTTCGGCCGCCTCGTCGAGCGTCGTGGCGAAGGTGAAGGTCACCGAGAGCGGTCCCGTAAACGTGACGAGCGGAATCGGGTCGCGGCCCTCGGCATAGGTTTCTGCCCCGGCGAGCACGAAATCGTCGGTGACGAGCTCGGCCCCCTCGATCACGGCCTCGCCCTCCTCGGTTTCCGGCTCCTCGGCGGGGGTGTCCTCGCTCGAGCCAGCGTCCGTGCCGACGTCGGTCGACGTATCGGTGGCCGGGGCGTCGTCATCGGTACTCGACGTCGATTCGGGGGATGCGCATCCCGCGATCACGAGGAGCGCGGCGACGGGCAGAATGCCCGCGACGCCGACGCGACGGCGAACGGTGCGGGCAGTGGGGGCGGTGCGAGGGAAGAGAAGTGCTGTCATGCGCTCATCGTGCGGCTGCCCGACCCGGCCCGCCATGAGCAGGAACTACTCACCGGCCGCGCTGACAGACTGGGGGAGTGCCTGCCCTGATGTCGACCATGCCCACGCCCTACGAGGCCGGTGCCGCGTTCGACGCGATCGCGAACTGGGCGGCGTCGACCGGCCGGCCGCTGTACCCGGCGCAGGAGGAGGCGATCTTCGAGCTCGTTGCCGGCGCCCACGTGGTGCTCGCGACCCCGACCGGAAGCGGCAAGAGTCTCGTCGCGGTCGCCGCGCACGCCGTCGCCCTCGCGCAGGGCCGCCGCAGCTACTACACGGCACCCATCAAGGCGCTCGTGAGCGAGAAGTTCTTCCAACTCGTCGACATCTTCGGCGCCGAGAACGTGGGCATGGTGACAGGAGACAGCGCCGTCAACGGCGACGCCCCCATCATCTGCTGCACGGCCGAGATTCTGGCGAACCAAGCGCTGCGGCAGGGCGCGAAGGGCATCGACGTCGGCCACGTTGTGATGGACGAATTCCACTACTACGCCGACACCGACCGCGGGTGGGCGTGGCAGGTGCCATTGCTCGAACTCACCGAGACGCGCTTTTTGCTGATGAGCGCGACGCTCGGTGATGTGAGCGCGATCGCGAGCGATCTTGAGAAGCGCACCGGGCATCCGGTCAGCGAGGTGACCCACACCGATCGGCCGATCCCGCTGTCGTACGAGTACGTGCGCACGCCCGTGCACGAGACAGTCGAGACGCTGCTTGAGGAGCGGCGCGCGCCCGTGTACGTCGTGCACTTCAGCCAGGCCGCCGCCATGGAGCGCGCGCAGGCGCTGTCGAGCATCAAGGTCATCACGCGTGAGCAGCGCGACGAGATCGCCCGCGAACTTGGCGACTTTCGCTTCACCACCGGGTTCGGGCAGACGCTGAGCCGCCTCGTGCGCTCGGGTATCGGCGTGCACCACGCCGGCATGCTGCCGAAGTACCGCCGCCTCGTCGAGGTGCTCGCGCAGAAGGGCCTGCTGAAGGTCATCTGCGGCACCGACACCCTCGGCGTCGGCATCAACGTGCCGATTCGCACGGTGCTCTTGACCGCGCTCAGCAAGTACGACGGCGAGAAGACGCGCCACCTCTCGGCGCGCGAGTTTCACCAGATCGCGGGCCGCGCGGGCCGCGCCGGGTTCGACGATGAGGGCTTCGTCGTCGTGCAGGCGCCCGAGCACGACGTCGAGAACGCGATCGCCGATGCGAAGGCGCAGAAGGCGGGGGCGAGCGGCAAGAAGGTCAAGAAGTCGCCGAAGAAGTCGCCGGCCGCCGGCAGCGTCGTCTGGACGGAAAAGACGTTCGAGCGCCTCGTTTCCGCCGAGCCCGAGCCGCTCGAGAGCCGCATGCAGGTGTCGGCCGCGATGCTCATCAACCTCATCGCCCGCGGCGGCGACGTCGTCGGGCACGCCCGCGCCCTGCTCACCGAGAACCACGAGCCGCCGCACAGCCAGCGCGAGCTGGTGCGCCGCGCCCTCGGCATTGCCAAGACGCTCGTGCGCTCGGGCGTCGTCGAGATCGTGCGGGTGGGTAATGCCCCGCCCCAGGTGCGGCTGACGGTCGACCTGCAGCCGAACTTCGCGCTCAATCAGCCGCTCAGCCCCTTCGCGCTGTCGGTGATCGGGATGCTCGACCCGGCCGACACAGTCGGCTTCCGTCGCGACGACACCGGCTCTGCGAACGGACTGCTCGGCACCGGCCACTACGCGCTCGACGTGGTGAGCGTCATCGAGGCGACGCTCGACGACCCGCGGGCCGTGCTGTCGCAGCAGCAGTTCCGTGCGCGCGGCGAGGCCGTGGCGCAGATGAAGGCCGACGGTATCGAGTACGACGAGCGCATGGAGCGCCTCGAGGAGGTCACCCACCCGAAGCCGCTCGACGAGCTGCTCACCGAAGCCTTCGAGGGCTACGCCGCCGTGCAGCCCTGGATCCGCGACGTCGAGCTGCGCCCCAAGTCGGTCGTGCGCGACATGTACGAGCGGGCCCTCACCTTCGCCGAGTACGTGAGCCAGTACCAGCTCGCCCGCAGCGAGGGCCTGCTGCTGCGCTACCTGAGCGACGCCGACCGGGCGCT
>DASSWY010000006.1:0-15375 GCA_035704325.1 Microcella sp.
TTGCCGTGTGAGGCATGAACTATCCGACCCACTCGCCCGTGAACTGGTCGGCCGTGTCGCGGGTCATGACGCCGTTGTTCGGGAAGTCCGCGAACGGGTCAATGTCGCCCTGGTTGTTGCCGTTGCGCAGCGCGTCGACCATGGCCTCCATGGCGAGACGGCCCTCGGTGGCGGGAGCCTGCACGACGTTCGAGTACACGACGCCCTCCGAGACGCGCTCCTTGCCCCAGGCCGATCCGCCGTAGCCGATCATGAGGAACTCGTCGAGCCCGCGGCCGGCCGCTTCGATGGCCTGCACCGCGCCCTGCAGACCCTGGTCTGAGGTGGCGATGAGGTCGATGTCGGCGTTCGCGGTCAGGATGTCCGCAACAGCCGTCTGCGCGGCGGCCGGGTTGTAGAAGGTCTCGCCCTCCGCAACGATCTGCACCGGGGTGCCCTCGATGACCGCGTTGAACGCGTCGTACAGCGCCACGCCGATCGCCGAGGCCTTCACGTCGTGCAGGAACGCGACGTTGCACGGGTCGAGGTCTTGCGAGGCGCAGGCCTCAACGGCCTGCTCGCCGAACTTCGTGCCGATCTCGCTCGGAACGAAAACGACGTTCGCGGCGAGCCCGTCGACCTGGGTGGCGCCGGTCGTGAAGTCGTCGCCGAGAATCTGGTCAACGTTGACGACCGTGAGGCCGGCGTCGATGGCCTGGCGGGTGATGTCGACGAGCGCCGGGCCGAAGACCGGCTGCGTGATGAGCCCGTCGTACTGGCCGGAGGCGATGACGTCTTGGACAAGCGTCACCTGGAGGTTGGGGTCGAGGTTGCCGTCGAAGACAGTGATCTCGATGTTGTTCTCGGCGGCGACGCGCTCGATCTCGGCGAGCATGGGCTCGTCGTAGGTGTTGGCGACGGCGAAGGAGATGAAGGCGACCTGCAGGGTCTCTTCCGTGGGGGCCGGAGCGGCGGAGTCGTCGTCGCTGGGTGCGGGAGCTTCGCCCGCGTCTGCGGCGCACGCGCCGAGGGTCAGTGCCGTGGCTGCGGCAAGCGCGACGAGCGACAGGCGGCTCTTTCGCGCGAGGGGTGAACGCCTCATTGATTTCTCCTTTGAAATCGTGCGACCCGGTGTCATCGTCGGCGCCGGGGTGGTGTTATTCAGCCAGACTGTACAACTGTGTTCGTTGAGAGTAAAGACTCACGCGGAAAATCTTTCCTCACTGTCTTTCCGGGGGATTGATGACAAACCTGGGCGAACAGTGTTTATCTGTGGTAAACAAGACGCGTCAGCACGACCCGCGCCACGCGCATCCACTTCTGGAGGACTCGATGAAGAGCACCGGCACCACAGGCATGAATGCCGTCGACTGGGAGGCGCGGGTCGACTTCGACCGTCTGCGCACCGAGCGACTCATGCGGCTGAAGGCGCAGCTCGATCAGTCTGACGTGGGCGCGGTGCTCGCCTTCGACTTCTCGAACATTCGGTACATGTCGGCGACCCACATCGGTACGTGGGCGATGGACAAGCTCATTCGCTTCGCCCTGCTGACCCGCAAGACCGACCCCATCGTCTGGGACTTCGGCTCGGCCGCGAAGCACCATTCGCTCTACAACCCGTGGCTCGACCACACCCACTCGGAGGCTGACGCCGACCCGCACGCGCCCCACCACGGTGCGACGCGGCCGCGGCTCGAGTCGGGTTCGCGCGCCGGCATCTCGACCCTGCGCGGGGCCTTCCCGCCCGACGCGGGCATCGCCCAGGAGGTCGCGCGCAAGGTGAAGCGCGAGCTGGAGAAGTTCGGGCTCGCCAACGAGCCGCTCGGCGTCGACGTCATCGAGCTGCCCATCCTGTTCGCGCTGCAGGCCGAGGGCATTCAGGTCGTCGACGGCCAGCAGATCTTCCTTGAGGCCCGTCGCATCAAGACGCACGACGAGATTCGCCTGCTCACCACGGCCGCTTCGATGGTCGACGCCGCCTACGAGAACCTCTACGAGTTCTTGCGGCCGGGCGTGCGCGAGAACGAGACCGTCGGCCTCGTCGCCAAAACCCTCTACGACCTCGGCTCGGAGTACGTCGAGGGTGTCAACGCGATTTCAGGCGAGCGCTGCTCGCCGCACCCGCACGTGTTCAGCGACCGACTGATTCGCCCGGGTGACCCCGCGTTCTTCGACATCTTGCACAGCTACAACGGCTACCGCACCTGCTACTACCGCACGTTCGCGGTCGGCTCGGCGAGCCAGGCGCAGAAGGATGCCTACACGCGGGCCCGCGAATACATGGACCGCGCCATCGCCCTCGTGAAGCCGGGCGCCACGACCGCCGACGTCGTCGCGGTGTGGCCGAAGGCCGAAGAGTTCGGCTTCCCGAATGAGGAGGCGGCATTCGCCTTGCAGTACGGCCACGGTGTGGGCCTGTCGATCTGGGAGAAGCCGATCTTCTCGCGTCTGACCTCGTTCGACCACCCCGAGGTGCTCGAAGAGGGCATGGTGTTCGCGCTCGAGACCTACTGGCCGGCCGCCGACGGCTGGGGTGCTGCCCGCATCGAGGAGGAGGTCGTCGTCACGAAGGACGGCTGCGAAGTCATCACCAAGTTCCCCGCGGAGGAGCTGCTGGTCGCCGGTAAGCGGTACTACTCGGTGGGCGGCGAACTCTCGACGCTGCGTGACAGCCAGTCGCACCTCAACACCTTCGACGGCCGCGGCGGCCGCTGAGGCTCATGGCCTCCGCAGAACACCGGTCGCGATTAGCATGTATGCACACATGAGCGTTCAGCAGAGCTGCTCACCATCAAGGCGTCGGTAAGTCCGACGAGACCGGGAGAGGTGCAACGGTGCAGTTCGACCTGGGTTCTGAGCTTCGTAAGGTTCGTGAGGCGCGCAAACTGAGCTTGCGTGCCGTGGCGAGCGCCGTGGGTGTGTCGGCAAGCCTGCTTTCGCAGGTAGAGACGGGGAAGACGCAGCCGTCCGTCTCGACGCTGTACGCGCTCGTCAACTTCCTCGGCATCTCGCTCGACAGCCTGATGGGGCACCCGCCAGCGCAGGCGCAGCCCTTGGGGTTCAGCTCGGTCGATGACGCCCCGCCCCGCGACCCGTCGCGCACGAGTGACACGGTCGTGCAGCGGCGCGAAGACAACCCCGTCATCGAGATGGAGAACGGCGTGACCTGGGAACGCCTCTCGGTGGGGGAGTCGGCCATCGCCGATCCGCTGATCGTGACCTACGCCCCGCAGGGCTCGTCGTCGGTCGAGGGAAAGATGATGCGGCACGCGGCACTCGAGTACGGCGTACTGCTCGAGGGGCGTTTGACGCTGCGCATCGAGTTCGACCGCTACGAGCTTGAGCCGGGGGACTCGTTCTGCTTTGACGCGATCCGCCCCCACATGTACGTCAACGAGGGCGATGTTCCCGCGCGCGGCATCTGGTTCGTCATTGCCCGCAAAGACGTGACGGTCGAGTCGCTCGACGAGTTCGACCACGACCACGGTCACGCCGCCGAGGTGGCGAGCCGCGGCCCGGCCTCGGCGGTCGACGTGCTGCAGGCGATGCGCGGTCTGCCGCGCGACCGCTAGCGTCGGCGGGTCACCTCAGCGACGGCCGACCAGTCGAGTTCGGCGAGTTCGGGGTCGGCGAGCGCGCGCTCGAAGCGGTCGCGCAAGATCGGCGCCGTCGGCAGCTCGACCGACTGCTCGGCCGCCAGCTCTTCGGCGAGCCCCAGGTCTTTGAGGCCGAGCGGCATGCGGAACCCGGGAGGGCTGTACCGGCGCTCGGCGATCATCGAGCCGTAACCCGCATAGACAGCGCCGCCGAACAGGCTGTTCGACATCAGCTCGACGAAGTCACTCGCGTCAACGCCGTGGGCCTCGACGAGGGTGACCGACTCGGCCATCGCCTGCAGCGCGTGCAGGATCGTGAAGTTCATCGCGACCTTGACCGCGTTCGCCTGGCGCGGGGTGTCGCCGAAGCGCCACTGCTTGACCCCGCAGTGCGCGAGGTACAGTGCGACGGCGTCTCAGTGCTCGGGAGCACCCGCGACGAGCAGGTTCAGCTTGCCTTCCGCGGCGACGTTCGGGCGGCCGAGCACGGGGCACGACACGTATCCGACGCCCGCGCGCTCGGCGACGGCCTCGATGCGGTCGGCGGCCGCCGCGCTGATCGACGCCATGTTGACGTGGATGCGCCCCGCATCGCCGCCCGCCAGATTCGTCTCCGACAGAACGGCTTCCGCGGCCGCGTCGTCGGCGAGCATCGAGAACGAGACGGGCGCTGTCAGCGCTTCGCGCGCATCCGCCGCTCGTCGCGCGCCCGCGGCGACGAGTTCGTCGGCCGCCTCGGGGCTGCGATTCCAGACGACGACGTCGTACCCGGCGGCGACGAGCCGCCCGGCGATGGCCTGGCCCATGTTGCCGAGGCCCAAGAATCCGAGTGTGATCGACATTGTTCACCCTTCGCGTCAGTTGTTCAATGATACTGAACGACGCGGGGGTTGTGTCAGTACGGGTTCGCGACGAAGAGTTCCTCCGCCGGGAATTTGGTCAGCACCTGGGCGCCGGTGTTCGTGATGACGACCTCCTCCTCGATGCGGGCGGCCGAAATGCCGTCGGATGCCGGGCAGTAGGTCTCGAGAGCGAAGACCATGCCAGCCTTGATTTCGACGGGGTTGCTCAGCGAATTGAGACGCGAGATGATCGGCCGCTCGTGCAGACCCAGCCCGAGACCGTGACCGAACTGCAGACCAAAGCCCTCCATCTCGTTGGCGATGCCAATGTCGGTGGCCTTCGGCCAGAGTTTCGCGACCTCGTCAGTACCGACGCCGTCGCGCACCTTGTCGATCGCGGCGTCCATCCACTCACGAGCGCGCGAATAGGCGTCGTGCTGAGCGGGCGTCGAACTGCCCACCGAGAAGGTGCGGTAGTAGCACGTGCGGTAGCCGTTGTACGAGTGAATGATGTCGAAGAAGGCCTGGTCGCCCGGACGAATCAGGCGGTCAGTGAAGTTGTGCGGGTGTGGGTTGCAGCGCTCGCCGGAGACGGCGTTGATGGCCTCAACCTGGTCGCTGCCGAGCTCGTACAGCTTCTTTGCGGCCAGCGCGACGATCTCGTTCTCGCGAATACCGGGCTTCAACGCGTCGGTGATGTCTTGGTAGACGCCGTCGACCATCGCCGCGGCCTGACTGAGCAGCATGATCTCGTCGACGTTCTTAATCGACCGTGCGCCCAGCATGTCCTGCTGAATGTCGACGACCTCAATGCCCTGGCGCTGCATTTCGAAGAGGAACGCCGGTTCGACGATGTCGACGCCCACCGGCATTCCGGCCAGACCCGCGTCGTGCAGCAGCCCCTTGATGACGGTGACCGCCTCCTTCATGAGGCCGACCTCGGGGTGGATCGCGCCGCGCAGGCCCAGCATGCCAGCGTGCGAGTGACCCTCCTCGAGCCACGGGGCGAACAGGCGGTGATGCTTCGCCGCCGAGCCGAAGTCCCACAGGTGCGGTGCCCCGCCGCGGGGCAGCAGGGCGTAGCGCGACATCTTGTCGCCGAGAGCCCCGCCGATCCAGGTCTGCGTGGTGTAGCGAATGTTGTAGAAGTCGAAGAGCAGGAACGCTCCGCACTCGGTGGCCTCGAGCGCCTGCTGCGCGCGGGCCAGCCGGTACTCACGCAGCCGGGTGAAGTCGACGCGCTGCTCGTAGTCGACGCCCATGTGCCCGTGCGCGGGGATCATGCGGGCATCGAAGTCGATGGCGTCGGCCGGGGTGACGGGTGAGGGGGGAGGCGCAGTCATACGAATTCGCTCCAAGTGGCAGAGGTGGCCGG
This sequence comes from Microcella sp., assembly GCA_035704325.1. Lineage (GTDB taxonomy): Bacteria > Actinomycetota > Actinomycetes > Actinomycetales > Microbacteriaceae > Microcella. The sequence continues at coordinate 5,793 of DASSWY010000006.1, forward strand.
CGGCGATGAGCAGCACCGATCAGCGAGAGAGAAGAAAAAGGGGGCCGGGGCGAATGCGGCGAGCAACTCGCCCCGGCCGGGTAATGCAGTGGGCTGTGAGGCTAAATCACCACTCGGGGGCGACCGCAGGGTCGTCCGCGTTTTCGGCCGTGACCTTTACCGAGGGCATGAACAACTCGCGCTCGTAGTCGGCACCCGTCAGCACGGCGTGCGCGAGGCGCACAGCGTTCTCGCCATCCCACGACGACGACTGGAAGACCGTGCCGTCGAGCTCACCGGACTTGACGAGCGGGTTGCCGAGGAAGGTGTTGCCGATTGACGTGATGTGCAGCGGCTCAGGGTCGATGCCCCGCGCCTTCAGGGCGTCGATCGCGCCCGCAACCATCGTGTCGTCGGCCGCGTAGATTCCGTCGACGTTCTCGGGGCCCACCGCGGTGAGCATCTCGGAGACAGCGATCTGCGAGTCATCCTTGTTCCAGTTACCGGGCTGCTCGGCAAGGATCGACACGTTCGGGCATTCCGCTTCAATCGTGTCGACGAAGCCGGCGTTGCGGTTGATGGCCGTGGAGTTGCCCGTGAGGCCATTGACGACGAGGATACCGATCTCTTCGCCGTCCGCGAGATCACACATGATTTCGGCTGACGACACACCCTGACCGTACGTGTCGGGGCCAGAGTACGCCTCGACGAGGTCCTTGTCCTCGGGATTTACCTCCGAGTTTGTCACCGTGACGGGGATATCCGCGGCGTTGGCGGCCGCGAGGCACGGGCGAACTGTGTCACCGACCGCCGGCCAGAGAATGATGAGATCGGGCTGCGCCGCCACCGCGACCTCGCATTCACTGGCCTGAGCGTCAGCGTCGTACTGCGAGTTGGTGATGGTGAGCGAGATGCCGAGTTCGGCTGCGGTCTCCTCCATAGGCGGGAGGTAGGTCGTGCCGTACGGCTGGTCCGTGCCCTGCGGGAGCAGTGCGTAGACGTCATAGGTTTCTTCGCCCGAGCCTCCAGCGTCGGGTGCAGCGCCGTCCGTGTCGCCATTGGCACAGCCGGAGAGCACGAGCCCCGCGGCGGCCATCAGGCCGATCGCGGCGGTCGAGATGCGAGTTCGTCGCATGGTCTGCCTCTTTCTGTTCATTGGTGCCGACCCGTAATGAGCCGACGGGGTAGAGCTCAGGCGGGGGCCTGAACTTTTTCGCGAGGCCGCACCGACGAGCGGACGCCGGCGAGAGCTGCACGAAGATTGGTGGGGTCGGTGATCACCGCAAGCAGCAGAATCACGCCGATGAAGATGTCTTGGATGTCGACTTGCACGCCCGACAGCGTGAGCGCGATCTGCAGGATTCCGAGCGAGAGGGCCCCGATGAGTGTGCCGAGCACTGACCCCCGACCCCCGTTCAGGACAACGCCACCGATGATTGCTGCCGCGAAGCTCGCGAGCAGTACGGTCGAGCCCGCGGTTGGGTCGGCCGCTGTGAGCTCGAGCGTGTTGATGACACCGGCGAGTGAGGCGACAAACCCCGAAATCATGAATCCGGTCAGGATGCGCCGACGCACGGGTATGCCCGCATCGATCGCCGCCTGGCGGTTCCCGCCCACGGCGTAGAACTCGCGTCCGGCTTTCATGCGGCTGAGGAAGATCTGCAGGGCGATGAAGGCGAGGATGAACAGCAGAATGCGCGGGGTCAGCGGCCCGAGAAGTGGTGTTCCAAACGCGATCCCCGCGTCGATGTTCTCGAGTCGAACGGGCTGCTCGTCTGAGAGCACAAATGCGAGCCCGCGCAGGGCGAACAGCATTCCCAGGGTGGCAATAAACGAGTTGATCCCGACGACCACGACGAAGAATGCGTTGATCGCACCGATGACGAGGCCCGTCGCGAGACCTGCCAGCACGCCGAGCCAGATGTCGGGAATGCTCGCCATGACGACGCCAGAGACCGCCAGTGTGCTTGCCACGCTGAGGTCCAGTTCGCCCATCAGGATGACGGCTGTGAGTCCGAGCGCGACGAGGCCAATCAGCGCCACGCGACCGAGAGTTACCTGGTACGAACTGAAGACGACCGGCTCGAGGATTGCTGCGGCAACGATCACGACGGCCAGCAGCGCGACGCCGCGCCCCTCGGTGCGGCGAGCGATGGCGACCCGCAGGCGGTCGACGAACCCGGTGGTGCGGGTGCCCAGCTGCATGGTTCCGTGCGGAGGGGTGCTGGTGTTCCGGCTCACTTCTTCGCCGCCTTTCGTGCGAGGGCGTCGACAGAGACGGCGAGCACGATGAGTGCACCAATCGCCATCTGTTGCAGACCGAACCCGATTCCAGAGAGAACGAGAATGTTCGTGAGCACGCTCACGAAGACAACGCCGAGCAACGTGCGCAGAACGCTTCCCCGCCCGCCGAATACGCTCGTGCCGCCGATGATGATCGCCGCGAGTGCTTGGAACTCGTACCCGTCAGACATCGACGAGACCGCGGTGTTCGAGAACGCGGCCAGGGCGAATCCCGCGACCATCGCTGCAAGCGCCGTGATCACGAACGCGCCGACAACGACGGCGGTGGTGTTCACACCCGACAGTCGGGTGGCACTCTTATTTGAGCCATAGGCGCGAACCGCGAATCCGAACGTGGTGCGCGTCAGCACGAACCAGAGCACGATCGTGACGGCAATCAGCAACAGTGCCGAGTACGGAACGGGGCCGAGGCGACCCTGGCCGAACGCGCGAATCGGTCCATCCGGCGGCCCGAAGAAAATGCTGCCGCCCGAGAGCCAGCGCAAGATTCCGAGGCCGATGAATGTCGTCGAGAGGGTGACGATGACCGCGTTGGCTTTGAAAAAGCCGACGGCAAGACCGTTCACCACTCCGTAGAGCACGGCGACAAGCGAGGCGACGGCAAAGGCCGGCACGAGGCCGAACTCATTACTTACCGCGATCATGATCACCGCAGCCGTGGCCACCTGGGCCACCACCGACAAGTCAAGGTAGTTGGCGCTGATAACGACGAAGGTCATTCCCACCGCGACGATGCCAATCGGCGCCGCCCGGTAGAACACGTCGGTGATGTTGGGCAGCGTCGCGAAGCCGTCGACGAAGAGGATCGATGCGAGGATCAGCGCGACCGTGAAGACGACCACGCCACGTTCGGCAAAGAACTCAAGCAGGCTCATGCGCCGACGAGTGAGGCCAGTGTCATGCCTACCGCCCTGCGCCACGGCAATCGATTCGGTCAGGGATTCGCGGGCCATCAGGACTCCACCAGGGTCTCGCCGGATGCCAGGGACATCACGGTCTTTTCGGTTGCCTCGCCAGCGCTGAGCGTGCCCATGATGCGGCCGTCGCGCACGACGTGAATGACGTCGGACAGTTCAAGAAGCTCGGGCAGGTCAGAGCTGACGACGATAACGGCGGTGCCGCCGTCGGCCAGCTCCCGCACCAGGCGGTGAATCTCGGCCTTCGCGCCGACGTCAACCCCCCGCGTCGGCTCGTCAAGCACGATGACGTCGGGCTCGCGCCCGAGCCATTTTGCGATGACCACCTTCTGCTGGTTACCCCCCGAGTATTGCCCCACCTCGCGGTCGATTTGCGGGGGCCGAAGGCCAACGACGTCGGCGAGGTGCGTGGCGAAGGCGTTCATCGATGAGCTGGTCAACACGGGGCCGCGGGCCAGGCGCCGGCGGTTCGGGAGAGCGATGTTGTCGGCGACCGACATCGTCAGCGCGAGCCCGTCGGTCCGACGCTCCTCCGGCACGTAGCCAACGCCGGCCGAGACCGCGGAACCGTAGCTTCCGATCGTCGAGGTGCGGCCGTCGACCGTCACTGTCACCGTGCCAGCCGACCGCGGGTCAGCGCCGATGATGGCGCGGACGAGCTCGGTGCGGCCTGCGCCCACGAGGCCGCCGAGGCCGACAATTTCGCCCGCGCGCACATCCAGATCGACGTCATTGACGTTCTTCGCGCGGATTCCGCGGGCTGAGAGCACGACCTCGCCGGGCGTCGCCTCGCGCCGCACCTCCAGGTCGAGCTTCAGTTCGCGGCCGACCATGGCGTCGATCACGGCGCTCGGCGTGGTCTCGGCGATGTCGGTGCGCTCGACCAGTTCGCCGTCGCGCAGGATCGTCACGGCCGTGCAGATGCGGAAGACCTCGGGGATGCGGTGCGAGATGTAGATGATGGCCATGCCGCCGGCGGCGAGGCGCTGCAGCATGGTGAGCAGGTAGTCGGTCTCGGCGGGGGTCAGCGTGGCTGTGGGCTCGTCGAGGATGAGTACACGGGGCTTCCGCGCGACCGCCCGCGCGATCTCCACAAACTGGCGCAGTGAGACCGAGAGGCGCGCGATCGGCTCGTCGAGGTCAACGGCGACGCCGATTTCATCGAGAGCGTCCTGCGCGATGCGCTTCAGCTCTCGGGTGCGTGTGAAGCCTGCGACGGTGGGAGGGGCGCCGAGGAGGATGTTCTCGGCGACCGTCATCTCCGGCACGAGGCTCAATTCCTGGTGCACGAGCGCGATACCGGCGTCGATTGCGGCGCGCGGGCCCTGCTCGACGCGCGTGCCCCCGACCTCGACTGAGCCCTCATCAGGCGTGATGATGCCGGCGAGGATGCGCATGAGCGTCGACTTGCCAGCGCCGTTTTCGCCCACCACGGCGTGAATCTCGCCCGCCGTCACGGCGATGTCGACGTCGTTCAGTGCTACGGCGCCGCCGAAGCGCTTCGTAACGCCCTGGGCGCGGAGGACGGGGCCGGCGGCTCCGTCGACGTGTGTGTTCTTCATCACTCTCCATTGGGTGCTGAAAGCCAAGCGCTTCGAATCGAGTGTAAACACACAAAGAACGAAAGCGCCACCATTTCGCGGATATTGTTCTCTAAAACAGAACAGAGGGACCCGCGATGGGTCCCCCTGGACGTGCGAGCCCGGTGATTACTGCATGACCATGCCGCCGTCGATCATGAGCAGCTGGCCGGTCATGTAGTCGCTCTCGGAGCTCGCGAGGAATGCCGCGGTCCCCACCACGTCCTCCGGGTACGAGTAGCGCTTCATGAGGATCATGTTTTCGGCGAGGGAGTCCATCGACTGGCCGGGCTTTTCGAACTTGCCGATCGCGACCAGGTCTTTGTCGAGCTGCTCCCACAGCTCGGTGCGCACCACGCCCGGGCCGTACCCGTTCACGGTGATGTTGTGTTCGATGAGGGCTTTGGCCCCGCCCTTGATGAGCGCGAGCACGGCGTGCTTCGACGCCGAATAGGGAACAACGTCGTCAAAAGCGTCCCGCGACAGGATCGAGCCGACGTTGATGATCTTGTACGGGGCGTCCTGTTTGCCCTGCTTCACCATCTGCTTGGCCGCCTCCTGCATGCACACGAGCGTGCCCCAGGCGTTGACCTCCATGATGCGCTGCCAGTTCTCTTCGGTGATGTCGAGGAAGAACAGCGGCTTGTTGATGCCGGCGTTGTTCAGCAGCACGTTGATGCTGCCGAACTCGGCGACGGTGTGGGCAACCGCGGCCGCGGCCGACTCGCGCTTCGTCACATCGAGGGCGACGGCGGTCGCGACGCCACCCGCTTCGATGATCTCGGCGGCAACCGCCTGTGCCCCCTCAAGGTTCACATCGCCGAGGCAAACCTTGGCCCCTTGGGCGGCGTAGTACTTGCCGACGGCGGCACCCATTCCCTGGGCGGCACCGGTGATGAGCACGTTCTTTCCGGCGAGTCGAGTGGTGTCCATGGGAGCAATTCCCCTTTACTGAGTCAGTGAACGGCGGCCTTCAAGCGGCCGGCGCACGAGCACTCAGCGACCCGACGACCGTGTCGGTGTGTTCCCACACAATACACGTGGCCGGGCGAAACGCGCCAGCGATCACCGAAAACCGGCTTTCGGCGGCATTTACCCGTCACTATGTGTCTCCAGGGAGAACGGTAGGGTGGCGGCAGGTGCGTCGCTGGCATCCGCGCAGTGTTCAACTGCACACGACACAATTGCACGGTGCATACACTGTGCGCATACACGCGTCCATGAGTCGAAGAGGTGTTGAGCAATGACCGAGACCGAGAACGAGTGGGCGATCGTCGGGGAGCGCATTCGACTCGCGCGCGAGTCACGCGGCATGAGCGTGCGGGAACTGTCGCGCCGTGTCGACGTCTCGCCGAGCCACGTGTCTCAGGTTGAACGGGGGCTCGCGTCGTTCAGCGTTCGCGCGCTCTACACGGTCGTGAGCGAGCTGGGCATCTCGATGGACAGCCTGTTTGAGGAGGCGGTTGACCCCGCCGCGTCGCCGCCGTTCCCCGAGGATGACATGATCGTGGCGCAGTCACGTGACACCTCGCTTGAGGAGGCCGGCATTGTGCTGCGGCATGCCGACCGCCCCACGATCAGTATGAGCTCGGGCCCGCGCTGGGAACGCCTCACGGCAAAACCCGAGAAGAACGCCGAGTTCATCGACGTGATCTACGCGCCGGCACCCGGGGCAACGCCGCCCGCTGACTTCGTGCGGCACGACGGCCGCGAGTACGGCGTCATCATTCGCGGTCGCCTGAACGTGCAGGTCGGCTTCAGCACCGCGGTTCTCGAGGTCGGCGACTCGATCTCGTTCGACTCGTCGATTCCGCACCGCTTCTGGAACAGCTCAGACGACGAGGTGCACGCCATCTGGTTCGTGCTCGATCAGCACGATGACCCGCTCACGCAGGAGTTCTCGAGCGTCGGCTCGGCGAACCACCTGCACAGCCAGGGCTGAACCTCCGCCCAGGCTGAGCGTCAGCCCTTCCAGACCGTCTTCAAGTTGCAGAACTCGCGAATTCCCGCGGCGGCGAGTTCCCGACCGAAGCCCGAATCCTTGATGCCGCCAAACGGCAGCTCGGGGTACGAGATCGTCATGCCGTTGACGAAGACGGCGCCCGCGTCGAGCTCGCAGATCAGGTAGTCCTGCTCGGCAGGGTCCGTCGTCCATGCGGCGGAGCTCAGCCCGAAGGTGGTCTGGTTCGCAATGCGTATGGCGTCGTCGATGTCGGCCGCACGGTACAGGGTTGCGACCGGGCCGAACGCCTCCTCCATGACGAGGCGGGCATCCTCGGGAAGATCGGCGAGTACGGTCGGCGCGTAGAACCAGCCGTCGCCATCGGGGATCGTCGCCCCGGCGAGCACGGTGGCGCCACGCTCGATGGCGTCGTCGACGAGTTCGGCGATCTCGTCGCGGCCGCTCTTCGTCGCGAGCGGCCCGACCTGCACGCTCTCGTCCGTCGGGTCGCCCACCGTCAACGCGGCCATGGCGGCGGCGAACTTCTCGGCAAAGGTGTCGTAGATGTCGGCGTGCACGATGAAGCGCTTACCCGCGATGCACGACTGGCCGTTGTTGTTGATGCGCGCCGTGACCGCGGTGGCGACCGCCGCATCCAGGTCGGCCGACGGCAACACGATGAACGGGTCAGAGCCGCCGAGCTCCAGCACGGCCTTCTTGATCTGGCCACCGGCGCGCGCCCCAACCGAGCGGCCGGCCGGCTCCGATCCCGTGAGGGTGACGGCGGCGATGCGTCGGTCGTCGATGACGGCGTCGACGGCGCTCGCGCCGATCATCAGGGTCGTGAACGAGCCCTCGGGGAACCCGCCGCGCGTGAACAGCTCGTCGAGATACAGCGCCGACTCGGGCACGTTGGAGGCGTGCTTCAGTACCCCGGCGTTGCCGGCCATGAGCGCGGGGGCGGCAAAGCGAATGACCTGCCAGAGCGGATAGTTCCACGGCATCACGGCGAGCACGACGCCGAGCGGCTCGTAGCGCGCGTACGCCGCGCTCGCCCCGACGACGCTCGGGTCGGCGAGGGGCTCGTCGGCGAGGAACGTCTCGGCGTTGTCGGCGTAGAACCGCATGTTCTTGACGCACTTGAGAGCCTCGCCGCGCGACTGCGCGATGGGCTTGCCCATCTCGCGGGTGATCATGACGGCGACGTCTTCTGCCTCCGATTCGAGCAGATCGGCGGATGCGCGCATCCATTCCGCGCGCTGGGCGTACGTTTCGCGGCGCAGCGTGGCGGCCGCGGCTTCCGCCAGCGCGAGGCGGCGTTCGATTTCCTCGCCGTCGTGGGCGGTGAACTCGCGCTCGACGAGGCCGGTCGTGGGGTTGGTCACGGCAATGGCCATGGGGAATCCTCTCTAGGGGGCCGCGGGCGCGGCATCGGTGAAGATCTCGGGGTGGGCGGCGAGCAGCCGGCGGGTGCGCCGAATGTGGCTCTCGACCGTGCGTTCGGCACTCTCGAGGTCGTTCTCGCGCAGGGCGGTGACGATCATGTGGTGCTCGTCGTGCACGATGCGTTGGCGGTGGGCGTCGATGAGCAGCGTGTAGGCGCGCCGGTACGGCTGGGTTGCGCCCCAGAGTCGGGTGACGAGGTCGCCGAGCACGAGGGTCTCGGCACCGGCGTAGGTCGCGGCGTGAAACTCGCGGTCGAGGCGCAGAAACTCTTCGACGTCGTCGGTCTCGGCCATGCGGGTGGCGAGCACCTCGAGGCGGTCGATCGCATCGGTGTCGAGGTGGGGTGCCGACATGCGCAGCAGCAGCGGTTCGACGCGCTCGCGCGTTTGGTAGACCTCTTCGCACTCGGCGAGGGTGAGTCGTGACACCCAGGCGCCCGTGTTGGCCACCAGGGTGACTAGTCCGTCGGCCTCCAGCACCTTGAGTGCCTCGCGCACGGGCACCCGGCTGGCGCCGAAACGCCCGGCGATCTCCTCTTGCCGCAGCCGCGAGCCGGGCGGGTAGGTGCCGTCGAGGATCGCCTCGCGAATGGCGTCGGCGACGCGGGCACTGGTGTTGCCATCGCGCGTGATGGGGGCGACGCGGGGGGCTGCCTCGCTCATGCGGAGGGCTCCCGCGTGTCCCAGAGCCGCACCCGTGACGTCTTCTCGTACGCCTTCCCCTCGGGGAAGCTGACGAGCTCGAACTGCATGCCCCAGGGGCTCAGAAAGTACACCCAGCGCTGCCCTTCGCTGGCGTTCTTGCTCGCGGTTGGTTCGCCGAGGATGCGCACCCCGTGGCCGCGCAGGTACTCGAGCGCGGTGTCGAAGTCGTCGACGTAGAACGCGAGGTGGTGGCCCCCGAGGTCGCTGTTGCGCGGCTGGGGCGCCTGCCCGTCGGCCGCCTCGTACTCGAAGATCTCGAAGTTGGTGCCAAAGCCGCAGCGGTAGAACCGCAGTTCGCGAATCGTGGTTCGCGGATGCACGTTGAGGTTCGTTTGCATCCAATCGTCGTCGGCGACGTACGGTCCGAGCGAGTAGACGTATTCGCATCCGATCACGTTCACGAAGAAGTCGTGCGCCTCGTCAAGGTTCGGGACGGTGAAGCCGATGTGGTCGGTTCCGCGCAGTCCGGGGATTCCGGTCGCCATCGTGCCTCCCACATCCGTCGTCGTTGCCAGTGCATGCAATATAGCCACATCTCGGGACGCAGGGCCAGCCTTTCACGGAAAACCTGTTGAGATTGGATGCAATCACGGATACTGTGTCCACACCGCGCATCGGACGATGCCCGGTACGCGCCACCGAAGGAGCGGCCATGCCGAAACGACGACGTTTGGAAACTGGGGTCGAGTGGGTCGAGCTCTCGACGACCGC
>DASSWY010000013.1:0-4918 GCA_035704325.1 Microcella sp.
GCCGGTGATCGCCGCCCTGACAGCCACACTCATCGTCGTCCTCGCGATCGCTGTGGTCGCAGGCGTCGCGTGGTGTGCCCTGCGATGCGCGCGCACGGTCTCCGACGCGGGCCGCCGCGGACGTGTCGCGGCCGCTGCGGCCGCCGTCGCGTGGAGCGTGTTCGCGATCGCCGGGGTGCAGCACACCACGGGCGCATCCGTCGCCGCGGCTGATCCGTTGAGATCGCTCACCGAGGTCGCCGCCGAGACGACGCAGAGCATTCGCGATCAGGAAGCCTTCGCCGAAAACATTCGCAAGGATCCGCTGGCCGAGCAGCCGGCCGAGCACCTCTTTGATGCACTTCGGGGCAAAGATGTCGTCTTCGCGTTCGTCGAAAGCTACGGCGAGGTCGCCGTCTCGGGCGCGGAATCGATGGCGGCTATCAGCCGCACGATCGACGACTATGCGGCACGGTTGACCCAGAGCGGTTACCGCGCCGAAAGCGCGTTCCTTAGCTCGCCGACCTTTGGCGGCGTGAGTTGGCTGGCGCACAGCACGCTCGAAAGCGGCACGTGGGTTGATTCGCAGCAGCGGTACGACACGCTGCTGGCGAGCGACCGCCTGACGCTCAGCCGTCTCTTCGGCGACGCGGGATGGCGCACCGTCGCCGTCAAGCCCGCGCACACCGAGCCGTGGCCCGAGGGCGCCGCCTTCTACGGCTTCGACCGGATGCTCGACTGGCGCGCCCTCGCATTTGACGGGCCCACTTTCGGGTTCGCGCTCGTGCCTGACCAGTTCACCTGGCAGCGCTTTTTTGACGACGAGCTGTCGCGAGGTGACACCCCGGTCATGGCCCAGATGAGTCTCATCTCGTCGCATGCGCCGTGGACGCCGACGCCATCGCTTGTTCCGTGGGCCGACGTCGGCGAGCCCGGAGCCTTCGACGGTCAGTCGCGCGAATCAGACGTTTGGCCCGATCCCACGCGCGTGCGCGCCGCGTACGCCGAGTCCATCGAGTACTCGCTCGGCGCGACACTGTCGTTTCTCGAGAACTACGACCCGTCGAACCTCGTTCTGGTGCTCGTGGGGGACCACCAGCCATCGCGCATCGTGAGCGGCGAGGCGGCCGACTCTGACGTGCCCATCACGATCCTTGCGAAGGATTCGACGGTGTTCGAGCGCATCCACGAGTGTGGCTGGGAGCTCGGCTTCCGCCCGTCACCCGACGCCCCGGTGTGGCGCATGGATACCTTTCGCGACCGATTCGTCGCGGCATTCAGCGGCGGGGAGTGAGGCCTGCGCGCCGATCCCTCCCGGCGATCACCGTGGCGGCCACCAGAACGACCACACCGATCGACTCGATGATCGCCGTCTCGCGAATGAGCGGGTAGTCCCATCCCGGCTGAACCCCGAGCAGCCCGACGGTGAGCGTGAGGGCGAGGGCCACGAGGCTCGCCACCATGAACAGCAGCGCGAGCACGGTGACGGCGAGCAGGAATCGACGGGGGACCACGAGCATCCCGACGCCCAGCACGAGGCCCGCAATGAAGTTGAGCACGAACGTCACGCCCAGAAGGCCGCCGGCGCCGGTGAGGACGAGAAACAGATGGATGCCGCCGGCCGCGAGCACGAGGAGGGCGCCGACGATTCGCGCGACGGTCAGGGTGCGGGCGTGAGGGCCAGCCGTTGACATGTGCACTCCGATTCTGTGGGTGGCCCGACGGCGCTGCTCGCGTTAGCGCCGCGGCAGACGCACGGTGAAGGTCGATCCCTCACCGAGAGTGCTCTCGACGTGCAGGCGGCCGTCGTGGGCGTCGACGATGGCTTTGACGATCGACAGTCCGAGGCCGATGCCGCGCGTGGCCGAGACGCGCGCCGACTCGGCGCGGAAGAACTCGTCGAAGAGTCGACGCTGATCGTCGTCAGAGATTCCGACGCCGGTGTCTTGCACGTCGAGCTCGAGCTCGTCGCCAACGGTGCGGGTGACGACGGCGACCATGCCGCCCTCGGGCGTGTACCGCACGGCGTTCGACAGCAGGTTTTCACACACCTGTGCGAGACGCACCGGGTCGAGGCGCCCGCGCGCCGACCTCAGGTCGAGGTGCACGGTGAGGCGTTTGGCGGTGATTTCGTGTGCGAGAGCGGCAGCGGCGTCGGCGGCGATCTCGGCGAGGTCGGCGTCACTCACGTCAAGTCGCATGGGGCCAGTTCGGGTGCCCGCCGCGGTGAGCAGGTCGCGCACGAGCACGGTCTGCCGGCTGACGTTGCGCTGCAGCACCGGGAGCCACTGCGCAACGGCGTCGGGAAGCGACTCTTGCTGCTCGATGATGACCTCGAGTGCTCCGGCCACGGTCGTGAGCGGCGTGCGCAGCTCGTGCGACACCGTGCCGATGAAGGCGTCCTTCGCCTCGAGGGCGCGCACGAATTCGGTGACCTCGGTGATCAGAATCACGCTCGCGATGTGCTCGCTGTCTGCCGTGTGAACGGGGCCACCCGATACAGAGAGGGCGCGCTGCGCGCCACCGGGCGGGCCGACCCAGATCATTCGGTCGATGACCGTTTCGCCTCGTACGACGCGCGTGTAGGTCATGTCGTCTGGGTCAAGCGGGGTGACGCCGTCGGCGTCGAAGGCCGGGGCGTGGCGGTAGCTTTCCCACGGGTCGGCGCCATTGGCCGTGAGTTCCGGGCTCTCGCGCAGCACCTTGTTCATCAAGATGAGTTCGCCGTCGGGGTCGGTGATGATGACCCCGATGGTCAGCGAGTCGAGCACAGTGTCGAGCAGGAAGCGGCTGCGCTCGCTCGCGCCCGCCGCCTCAGCGCGGCGCGTCTGCTCAATGAGTAGCGCCTGCTGCCGATCGGCAAGGATCGACGCCATCGCGTTCGCGGCGACCGCGCTCAAGATCATCACGAGCGGAAGCATGACGATCAAGACGACGGCGCGGTCAGCGTCTGCCTCGCCAGGCTCCCCGCGGGCAAGAAGCACCATGTCGGGCACGACGACGAGAACCGACAGCACCCCGATGGTGGCCAGGGCGATGCGCGACCGCATCAGCCCGGCCCACACCGCCGGCAGGGTCAGCATCATCACCATGGGGTTCGTGCCATCGCCTGTCGACACGGTGCGGATGATCGCGAAAGCCGCGAAATCGAGACCGGGTATTGCGAGCATCCAGGGCTGATATGTCGGCGCGTTGATGCCGGGAAGCAGAATGAGCAGGGTGGCGACGGCGACGAAGCCCGCACCGATGAGGTACGGCGCGCTCGCCGCGAGGGGAGCCTCGATGATGAGAAGCAGCACGGTTGCCGCGAGAAAGATGGTGGCGAACGCGCCCTGCAGCATGCGCGCGGTAACGCCCGGCGTGACGAACGGGCGATCGTCAATGGTCGAGTCGGCCACCGGCGCCTCCTTCCGCTTTGCCCACCCTAGGGAGTAATTGACAGCCTGTCAGCACCCTTATCGGGGGAAGGGCCGCCGATTCGCACCCGCCTTGCGACGCTGGTATGCTCACGGGGTCGCTCACGCGATGTGCGCCCCTAGCTCAATGGATAGAGCATCTGACTACGGATCAGAAGGTTGGGGGTTCGAGTCCCTCGGGGCGCGCAGAGTGAAGGCCCCCGCGGGTTATCGCGGGGGCCTTCGTCGTTTCTCCTGGGGGTAGACCCGCCCGTCGTGCGGGCGGGCAGCCGGGCGACTTAGTCGCCGAGAATGCCGGTCAGCGAGCCGGTGACGTCGCTGATGATGCCGTCGACGTCAACCGAGCCGGTGATGTCCTCGACGAGGCCGTTCACGTCCACGACGTCCGAGACAACGTTGTTCACGTCACCCAGGTCAACGTTCGTGGTGTTGCCCGAGCCGATGGGCGCGCTCACGTCGTTGCCTGAACCGATGGCGTTGCCGTTGCCGACCTCGGTGCCCGAGGCGATGTCGCCGGTCTGCGGGGCCACGACGACCGGGCTCTCGTTCGAGAGATCGCCGCCCGTGATGTCGCCCACCACGCCGTCAACCGAGGTCGCGCCACCGGTCACGTCGCCGACGAGCGAGTCGAGGGCGATGCCGCCGACGAGCTCGCTGATCGAGCCACCGAGCGAGTTCTCGCTGATGGCCGGGTCGCCGCCGGTGATGCCTCCCGTGATGTCGCCGCCGTTCAGCACGGCCTCGATGCTGTCGAGGATGTTCGTTGCCGTGTCGGTCGTCGTGGTGCGCTCGCTGGTCGACGAGTCGACGGAGCTGGTGTTCGCGGTGGCGGGCATGGCCACGCCCACGGCGAGCAGTCCGGCGGCGGCAATCGCGGCGACGCCGGCGGTGGTCTTCTTCGTGGTGAATGCGTTCATGATCGAACCGTTTCCTTCCATGCTGTTCGCTCGGCGGCCGGGTGTCGGCCTGTCGTTTCCGGCGAACTCGTGGGGCCATCCGGAGCGCCGCCGCTGCCGGTTTGCCCCCCGGAGCGTGTCCCCCGTTCGGGGGGTATCTAGGCGGCGTTTTCCTGTGACTTGCTGAACGTGTGCTGCCCCGGAATGGCGGGCGAGCATCCCGAAGCGGGGGTGAATGCTCCGAGGTCGCTGGATGCGGTGATGCGATCAATCTGGTAGCTGGCTTTGGCGTGCGCCTCGCTACGTGGAGTTTCACCCCGCCCGCTAGCGTGGTCGCATGCTCGACGTCGAGATTCGCGGCCACCTTGGCCTCATCATCCTGAACCGCCCGGCCGCGCTGAACGCGCTCACGCACGAGATGGTCATCGGCATTCGGGATGCGCTGCGCACCTGGGCGGGCGACGACTGCATCCGCGTGGTCGCGATCCGCGGCGCTGGCGACCGCGCCTTCTGCGCGGGTGGCGACATCGTGGCGATGCGCGCGCGGGTCGTCGACGGTGACGTCGCCGCGGCCGCCGGCTTCTTCTTCGACGAGTACCGGCTGAACAGCCTGATCGCCCGCTACCC
>DASSWY010000035.1:0-12602 GCA_035704325.1 Microcella sp.
GGCGCCCGGGGCCGTATCTCCCACCGTCAAGCGCAAGGGCAACGTCTTCGTGGGGTGGGTCACCTCGACCGACCACAAGACGATCGGGTACATGTACCTGATCACGTCGTTCATCTACTTCCTGCTCGGCGGCGTGATGGCGCTCGTCATCCGCGCCCAGCTGTTTGCGCCGGGGCTCGAGATCGTCGCGACGAAAGAGCAGTACAACCAGCTCTTCACGATGCACGGCACGATCATGCTGCTCATGTTCGCAACGCCGCTGTTCGCCGGCTTTGCCAACGTGCTCATGCCACTGCAGATCGGCGCCCCTGACGTTGCCTTCCCGCGCCTGAACGCATTCGCCTACTGGCTGTTTTCATTCGGGTCGTTGATTGCGGTCTCCGGCTTCCTCACCCCGCAGGGAGCCGCGTCGTTCGGCTGGTTCGCGTATGCGCCCCTGTCGAGTCAGACGTTCTCGCCAGGGCTCGGCGGAAACCTCTGGGTGTTCGGCCTCACGATTTCCGGTTTTGGCACGATCCTCGGCGCTGTGAACTTCATTACGACCATCATTACGATGCGTGCGCCGGGTATGACGATGTGGCGCATGCCGATCTTCACGTGGAACACCCTCGTGACGTCGCTGCTCGTACTCATGGCGTTCCCGGTGCTCGCCGCGGCTCTGTTCGCCCTCGGGTCTGACCGCATGTTCGGCTCGCACGTCTTCGACGCCGCAAACGGGGGTGCCATCCTCTGGCAACACCTCTTCTGGTTCTTCGGCCACCCCGAGGTCTACATCATCGCGTTGCCGTTCTTCGGCATCGTGTCTGAGATCTTCCCGGTGTTCAGCCGCAAGCCGATTTTCGGCTACAAGACCCTCGTCTATGCGACGATCGCGATCGCGGCTCTGTCGATCACCGTGTGGGCGCACCACATGTACGTCACTGGTTCGGTCTTGTTGCCGTTCTTCGCCCTGATGACGATGCTCATCGCTGTCCCGACGGGCGTGAAGATCTTCAACTGGATCGGAACCATGTGGCGTGGCTCGGTGACTTTTGAGACCCCGCTGGTCTGGGCGCTCGGCTTCCTCATCACGTTCGTGTTCGGTGGTCTGACCGGTGTCATCCTCGCCTCGCCGCCGCTCGACTTCGCCGTGTCCGACTCGTACTTCGTGGTGGCCCACTTCCACTACGTGGTGTTCGGAACCGTGGTGTTCGCCATGTTCGCGGGCTTCTACTTCTGGTGGCCGAAGTGGACGGGCAAGATGCTCAACGAGCGTCTCGGTCACATCCACTTCTGGACCTTGTTCGTCGGGTTCCACACCACCTTCCTCGTGCAGCACTGGCTCGGCGTCGTCGGAATGCCGCGTCGGTACGCGACGTACCTCGTGGAAGATGGCTTCACCTGGATGAACCAGCTGTCGACTGTCGGTTCGTTCTTGCTTGCAGCGTCGATGATCCCGTTCCTGTTGAACGTGTACATCACTGCTCGTCGCGCTCCGATGGTGACGGTCAACGACCCCTGGGGCTACGGGCGCTCGCTCGAGTGGGCCACCTCGTGCCCGCCCCCGCGTCACAACTTCACGTCGATTCCGCGCATCCGCTCCGAGTCGCCGGCGTTCGACCTCAACCACCCCGAGGCGGGCATCCCGGTGGGCATCGGCCCGCTGAAGGACGCGCCAGACGCGCCGACGCTCGACATCGACGACAACAAGGTGAAGTGATTCCATGAAGACCAACATCAACCTCTTCTGGATCCTTCTCGGGTTCTTCGTCCTCCTCGACGTTGTCTACATCGCGTGGGCGCTCATCGACACGGGTGAGGTCGAGTGGGTCGGTGCGGTTGCCATCGGTTTGTGTGGGTTGCTGTCGGCATTCATCGCCTTCTACCTGCGCCTGGTGTACAAGAACCAGGGTGGCGAGCTGCCGGAAGACCGTCTCGATGCCGATATCGACGATGGTGATGCCGAGCAGGGCTTCTTTCCCCCGTGGAGCTGGTGGCCGGTGACTCTTGCCGGCGGCGCTGCACTGGTCTTCCTGGGCCTCGCGATCGACTTCTGGATCGTGGGGTACGCGGCAGTCATTGCGGTCATCGGCCTCGTGGGCTGGGTGTACGAGTACTACCGCGGCAACTTCGGCCGCTGAGTCGGGGCCTGACTATGACCACGGTTCGTCGCGCTCGTCCGGACGACGCTGACGCTGTCTTTTCGCTTGTCCGCCAGCTCGGCGGCACCTTCGTGCCGGTCCGCGCTCCGTTCGACGCCTCCTTTGCTGATGTCGTCGCTGCGGGAGAGGATGACGCGATGTTTCTCCTCGTCGCCGAAGATGGCGACGGCGCCGTGGCGGGCTACGCCCTCACGACGATCGCTCGCCTGCTCTCCACGAACGGTCCGTCGGCGCAACTTCAGGAAATTGTTGTTGACTCGGCTGCCCGTGGCCACGACTTGGGCACCGCTCTCGTGCACGCTGTTGAGGCCGAGTGCATCCGCCGCGGTGTGCGGCAGATTACCGTGGCCTCGCGCCGTGCGGGCGGCTTTTACGACCGCCTGGGCTACTCACAAAACGCGGAGTACATGCGCCGCGTCTTCTAGCGAATCGATACACGAACGCCCCCGGTGCCACGCGTGGCAGTCGGGGGCGTTCGTCTGTTGGAGCCCGCGCGTGCGTTACCGAGGCTTCGGCGCCCGCACCTTCATCGGGTCGATGCCCTTCGGGATCGGTAGCGTGCTCGAACGGCTGAGTGACGTGAGCCGGTTGTTGACCGCGAGTACCTCGGCCTTCGTGAGCACTTTTTTGTGCTTGTTCAACGCCTTGGCGAGGTTTTCGAGTTTGGTGGAATCAGCGTCGGGGCCGACGTGAACGAAGTGCACCGGCACATTGGGTGCGATGCGGTTGACGTTGCGGCGTTCGTCTTCGAGCATCCGCTTCGTGCGCGATGACGGCCCCTCACCGATCAGGATGACTCCGGGCTTGCCGACCGCGCGGTACACGGCGTCCTGTGTCTTCGGACTCACCGCGACGGGCATCTCGCTCGACTGCCAAGCGCGGCGCAGTGCGCTTCGCAGCACGGCTCCTACGGCGCCCGGCTGCCCAGCGATCTGTCGATAGGCAACCCGTTCGGCACGGCGACCTAAGACGACCAGTGGCCCCAGAAGCGCGCCCATCACACCGGCAATAACGTAGAGGACGGCGCCGAGGATGCTGCCGCCGGTGATGAAGATGGCGAGCAGAATTCCTGCGCTGAGGGGCACCAAGAACCAGAGCAGCATCCACCAGACGGCCGCCCGGTCCATGCGGCGGGTCATCTGAAAGACCTGCCACATCTGCTTCATGCGGCCGGGTTCTTTGGGGGGTTTCGGAGTGCTGGAGTCACGACGGGCCATGTCCTCCAGGATAGTGGCGCACGCTGTGCTCTCCTCCCCGCGGTCATTATCTCGCGCGGTCTCCCCACCGGTCGATTCTGTCTCGATGGTGGCGACGTGGACAGCACAAGATCACGCCGTGACGGCTCAGGACATTTCGACGCTCCCGCTCGTGCGACGCTTGCCGCCTCTCGGTGACATCGAACGCGCGCTGGTGCGCTGTGACGGACTCCCAGCGGAGCGCTGGCTGGTGCCGTTGGCGGGGCGGACGACCTGGGACGCCGCGGTGGCCGCCGCCTCCCAGGTGGGCTCGGCGCACATTCGCGCGCCACAGGATGTCGCGATCGATCCGAATGGCACCCTGCGCATCCTATTTCCCGTCGTGACGGGTCGAACCGTGCATGAGCTGTTGGCGACCCCCGGGTGGTTGACGCCGGGGCGTTGCGTGACGGTGTTGTGTCCCATTGCGGACACCGTCGGGGCCGCGCACGACGCGGGCGTGACGCTCGGCGGCGTGAGCGCCGCGGGCATCCGGGTGGATGCACGGGGAGCTCCGGTCATTGACGACATCGCGCGCGCACACGCGGCGTCACCGTTACCGTTGTCCATGCGTGACAAAGATCCTTCCCATCGGGAGGACACGGAAGGTTTTGTCGGGCTGTGGAGCGACCTGCGGCGTGTTCTCGAGACAACGGGCCATGCCGAGGCCGCCGCCAGTATGCCCTCAGCCGAGCAGGTGCTTGCTCAGCCAGATCGGCTGCACCACTGGGCCGAGGCTGAGCCCCTTCTCGTACCGCTCGGCACACCGGAGGGAGCGCCAACGGACTCGGCTGGGTTGGCTCCCGAAAGCTCGGTACGGCCAGTGTCTGCCGAGGAATGCGCGCCGCCAACGGTCGGCGGGCCGCACAATGAGGCGTCGGTAGTTCGCCCGTCGATCGGTGCTCGAGTGTTGGGGTCGCTGGCGCTGCCCGCCGAGATCAGCTCTGGCATCGCCTCGGCAAGCGAGACGGTGACCCACCGTGCTGCCCAGCTCGCCCAGCGTGCGCGCAGCGTGTCGAGGCGACAACTGGTCGCCGCGGCAGTAGGCCTTGCGATCGTGGCGGCAGTTCTGATTACCACGACCCTCGGTGCTGGAGATGCGGGAGAATCGTCGACGGCTCAGCCCGCTGGGATCTCTGCTCCTGAGTCGGACTCATCCGATGTCGAATCGGGCGACGGAGCTCCGACAGGCGGCGGCCCAGCCGACCACAGCACGGCGAGCGCAGAGATGCCCGGTGTCCTGGGCGAGCCAGATCCGGACGACTGGGGGCCGATCGCGAAAGAATTGGTGGCCCGCTGGCAGCAGTGCTTACGTGACGTTCGCGTCATTTGCGAGGGCGCAATTCACCCGCTTGCGGCGGTCGCGAGTCGCTCCTCTGAGGAGGTCGAACCGGTTGTCACGGGCCTTGCGTCGACGCTGGCGTCTGCCGACTCTGCGGTGACGCTGATTGAGCGTGCCGGGGACGTTGCACTCCTGGCGGTCACGGGCCCGGAAACGACAGCGGCCTCGCTCCTGCTGGTCAGGAGCGAGGCCGGCTGGCGCGTCAGAGATGCGTGGAGTTAGATACCGAGGTCGCCCTCGAAGTCAGCCTCTTCGAGGCGCTCCTTGACGGCGGTCAAGAACCGCGCGGCGTCGGCACCGTCGACGATGCGGTGGTCGTACGACAGCGCCAGGTAGACCATCGAGCGGATCGCAATCGCGTCCTGCCCGTCAACGGTCACGACAGCCGGCTTCTTGGTCACGATGCCCGTGCCGAGAATGGCCACCTGCGGCAAGAACACCACGGGCGTGTCGAACAGCGCGCCGCGCGAGCCGGTGTTGGTCAGCGTGAAAGTGCCGCCCGCAAGCTCGTCGGGCTTCAGCTGGTTGTCGCGCGTGCGAGCAGCAAGGTCGGCGATGTCACCCGCGAGCTCCGCAATCGTCTTGGTGCCCGCGTCACGAACGACGGGGGTCAACAGACCCCGCTCGGTGTCCACCGCGATGGAAAGGTTCTCGGTGTCGGGGTACACGATCGAGTCGCCATCCACCGTGGCGTTGATGATCGGGTACGCCTGGAGGGCCTCCGTGGCGGCCTTCGCGAAGAAGGGCAGGAACGACAGCTTCGTGCCGGTTGCCTTCTGGAAGTCGTCCTTCACGGCCGCACGGAACGCGGCGACGCGGGTGACGTCCACCTCAACGACCGAGGTCAGCTGAGCGGTCGACTGCATGGATGCGACGGCGCGTTCGGCGATCACCTTCCGCAGGCGCGACATGCCCACGGTCGTGCCGCGCAGGGGCGACACCTCACGCGGCGCGCGCGACGCAGCCGGCTGCGACGCGGCGGGCGCGGACGAGCTGCTCTTCTGTTCGGCGGCGGCAAGCACGTCCTGCTTGCGGATCCGTCCGCCCACTCCGGTGCCGGTGAGGGAGTCGAGGTCGACGCCGTGCTCGGCAGCGAGCTTGCGCACGATCGGCGTGATGTACCCAGCGTTGCTGCCCGCCTGGGCGGGCTCAGCCGCGGCGCTGGGCGCCGGTGCCGCGCTGGGTGCCGGAGCAGCACTGGGCGCGGGCACGGCGCTCGGTGCCGGAGCAGCGCTGGGTGCGGCAGCGGGCGGAGCCGCCGCCGGTGCGCTCGGTGCCGGGGCGGCGCTGGGTGCCGGAGCTGCGCTCGGAGCCGGTGCCGCGCTCGGAGCGGGCTCCGCTGCGGCAGGGGCGCTGGGTGCGGCTGCACTCGGTGCCGGCGCGCTCGAAGCAGGGGCTGACGCTTCTGCCGGGGCACTCGGCTCAGCCGGAGCAGACGGCTCCGCGGGAGCAGACGGCTCCGCGGGAGCACTCGCCTCGGCGGGGGCGCTGGGCTCCGCCTCCACGTCGGCGCCCGCGCCCGGCACATCGGCCGAGCCCCCGCCGGAGCCGTCACCGATGCGCACGAGCGGCGCGCCGACCTCAACGGTCTCGTCCTCGGCGACAAGGATCTCCTCGATGACACCCGCGATGGGTGACGGGATCTCCGTGTCGACCTTGTCCGTCGAGACCTCGAGCAACGGCTCGTCAACCTCGACACGGTCGCCGACGTTCTTCAACCAGCGGGTGACCGTGCCCTCGGTAACGCTCTCGCCGAGCGCGGGGAGGTTGACGGATTCGCTCATCAGTGGTGCTCCTTCATGAACCTTGTGGGTTTAATCCAGCCTAGTCCTGGCCGGGTGTCAGATCGCGTGCAGGGGCTTACCGGCCAAAGCCAGGAAAGCCTCGCCCAGCGCCTCGTGCTGCGTGGGGTGCGCGTGCAGGAGCGGAGCGACATCTTCGGGGTGCGCATCCCAGTTCACGGCCAGCTGCGCTTCGCCGATCAGTTCGCCGACACGGGCTCCGATCATGTGAACACCCACGACCGGGCCGTCGACCACACGGATGACCTTGATCGAACCGGCGGTCTCGAGAATGTGGCTCTTGCCGTTGCCGGCGAGGTTGTAGTCGTACGTCTTCACGGCGTCGTCGCCGTACTGCTCTTTCGCCTTCTTCTCGCTGAGGCCGACGGACGCCACCTCGGGCTCCGAGTAGGTGACCTTCGGGATGTTCGTGTCGCTGATGACGACGGGGTTCAGGCCCGCGATCTCCTCGGCCACAAAAATGCCGTGCTGGAACCCGCGGTGCGCGAGCTGCAGACCCGGAACAATGTCGCCCACGGCCCAGACGCCCGGAATATTCGTGCGCAGACGCTCGTCGGTGAGGACGAAACCGCGATCCATCTCGACGCCGACCTCTTCGAAGCCGAGGCCCGCGGTCGCGGGGCCACGACCCACGGCGACGAGCAGGAGGTCAGCCTCGATCGTCGTGCCGTCTTCGAGGGTCACGACGACACCCTGCTCGCTCTGGGTCACACTCTGGAACTTGACGCCCAGGCTGAACTCGATGCCGCGCTTGCGGTAGGCGCGCTCGAACTGCTTCGAGATCGACTCGTCCTCTGCGGGAACGAGGTGCGGGAGGCCCTCAATGATGGTGACGTCGGCCCCGAACGACCGCCAGACGCTCGCGAACTCCACACCGATCACGCCGCCGCCGAGGATGGCGACCTTATTCGGGACGTAGTCGAGCTGCAGCGCCTGCTCGCTCGTGATCACGCGGCCGCCGATTTCGAGGCCGGGGAGCGTGCGCGGGTACGAACCGGTCGCCAAGATGACGTTCTTGCCGGTGATGGTGTGCTCGCCGACCTGCACGGTCGTCGGTGAGGTCAAGCGACCTTCACCCTCGATCGTGGTGATGCCGCGGGCCTTGATGAGCCCCTGCAGGCCCTTGTGCTTGCTCGACACCACGCTCTCGCGGTACTGGATGACGGCAGGCACGTCGATGCCGTCGAGCGTCGCGCGAACTCCGAACTTGGCCGAGTCGCGTGCGGCGTCGGCGACCTCGGCCGCGTGGAGCAGCGCCTTCGTCGGAATACAGCCGACGTGCAGGCAGGTGCCACCGACCTTGCTCTTTTCGATCAGCCCCACGGTCATTCCCAGCTGGCTGGCGCGAAGAGCCGCGGCATAGCCACCGCTTCCGGCTCCGAGGATCACGAGGTCGAAGTTGTGTTCGGTCACCGGCAGTTGCTCCCTCATCGGTCTGGCAGTCGAGCGGAGGCCGGCGCCGGGATGTCGGGCCGGCCGGGGGGATCGTACGCGGGTGGTCGCGCCGATCGACCAGCCTACTACTCTGCGCCGAGCCCGGCTGCGAGTGCGATCAGGAGGCGCGTCGCGACTCCCGAGGAGCCCTTCGGGGTGTACCCAAACGCGCCACCGGAATTGTTCGCGGGGCCCGCGATGTCGAGGTGCGCCCACGGGATGCGCGGCGCATCCGGCTCGTCCGAGCGGCGGCCCACGAATTCCTGCAGGAAGACGCCGGCGAGCAACATCCCGGCGGCCGTGTTGCCCGGCTTAGCGTTGGCGATGTCGGCGACGTCCGTCGCAAGCAGGCTGCGCAGTTCGGCGGGCAAGGGCATCGGCCAGACCAACTCGCCGGTGGCCTCCGCCGCCCGCTGCACGGCACCGACCAGGTCATCGTCACCCATGAGGCCGGCGTACCGCTCTCCGAGGGCGACGCGCGCCGCGCCGGTGAGCGTCGCCACGTCGACGATGGCGTCGGGCTGCTCTTCGCTCGCCGCGACCAGGCCATCAGCCATGACCAGGCGTCCCTCGGCGTCGGTGTTCAACACCTCGACGGTGCGGCCGCCCCGGATCGTCAGCACGTCATTCGGCCGCGTGGCCGTGGCGCTCGGCATGTTCTCGGCCAGGCAGAGCCACGCGGTGATGCGCACGGGCAAGCCCAACTTCGCGGCGGCGACGGTGGCGGCGAGCGTGGTCGCCGCTCCCGTCATGTCGTACTTCATGCCGACCATGGCGGCTGCAGGCTTCAGCGAGAGCCCGCCCGAGTCGAAGGTGATTCCCTTGCCGACGAGAGCGAGGTGCGGCAGCTCCGTGTGGGCGTTGTAGCGAACGACCACGAGGCGAGGGGGGCGTGACGAGCCCTGACCGACACCGAGGACGCCGCCAAAGCCGCCGGCGGCGAGGGCGTCCTCGTCGAGAATCTCGACCTCGAGGGGGAGTCCCTCGGCGAGGGCAACGGCGCGCTCGGCGAAGGTGGCGGGGTAGAGGGCGTGCGGCGGCGTCGTGACGAGGTCGCGCACCGTTGCGACCGCATCCGCCGAGACGTGCGCCCGGGTCAGCGTGTCACCGGCGTTCGCCTCGTCGGTGGCGACGATGAGTCGCTGCAGGCCAGCGTCAGCCTTGGCGGTGAGGCCCTCCGCGAGGTAGCGGTACGCGCCCATCAGCGCGCCTTCCACGGCCGCTTCGAGCAGTGGTGCCGAGGGAGGCGCGAGAACCGCGCTGGTGGCAGTGGCGAGCGAACGAGCGGCGGCTCCGGCGGCCCGGCGCACAGCCTCGGCGTCGGGGTCGGACGACCCGGTGCCCACTGCGACGATGCTGCGCGCGCTCAGACCCGTGGGGCT
The DNA here is from genome assembly GCA_035704325.1 of Microcella sp. Taxonomy (GTDB): domain Bacteria; phylum Actinomycetota; class Actinomycetes; order Actinomycetales; family Microbacteriaceae; genus Microcella. Next base: position 9,337 of record DASSWY010000035.1, read on the forward strand.
CGGCACGCGCACCACCTCTTCCGCTGCCCCCGTCGCGGCGACCGCCGCGAGTGCCGTGCGCACGGCGTCGGCGACGTCCCCGTCGACGCCGAGCGGCTCAAGGCCCTCGCTCGTGCGGGCGACGAGCACGATGAGGGCATCACCCTCGAGGGAGGCGAGGGGGGCGGACGACGACGTCAATTCAGGCAGAGGCATCCCGCCATGTTAACCGCGTGTCCTGTTCGCTCTCGGCGCGCGCCGCACTCACCGGGCGCCATGGTGAGCGCTCGTACGATGGGGTCATGTCCCAGCCGTCCGATTTGTATCGCCTTCGCGAGCCCGAATCGGGCGTGCCCCGCGGTCTCCCTCTGGTTGCCGCCATCACCGGCTTCACTGACGCTGGGGGAGCCGTGCAGCAGGTGACCGACTACCTGCTCGACGTTCTCGACGCTGAGACGCTTGCGGAATTCGATGGGGATGCGCTGCTCGACTACCGGGCCCGGCGTCCCGTTCTCTTTTTCGACGAAACGCGATTCACGGAATATCGCCGTCCCGAACTCGCAATTCGACTCGCGCGCGACGAACTGGGTGCCCCCTTCCTGCTGATGACCGGATACGAGCCCGACTTCCGGTGGGAGGGCTTCACCGACGCCGTCGTCGAGCTGGTCGAGCGCTTCGAGGTCTCGACCACGACGTGGATCAATGCCATCCCGATGCCGGTGCCGCACACGCGGGCCATCGGCGCGACGGTGAGCGGCAACCGTGACGAGCTCATTGACGCGCACTCGATCTGGCGGCCGCAAACGCAGGTGCCGGGCAACGCCATGCACCTGCTCGAATACAAGCTGCAATCGGCGGGGCACCCCGTGGCGGGCTTCGTGCTCCTCATTCCCCACTACCTCGGCGACACCGAGTACCCCGCGGCCGCTGTCGCTGCACTCGAGAGCATCACGGCCGCGACGGGCCTGCTCTTGCCGACCGACCGCCTGCGCGAAGAAGGCCGCGAGTTTCTCGCCAAGGTCGACGATCAGGTCGAGGGCAACAGCGAGCTGCAGCGCCTCGTCGGAACACTGGAAGAGCGCCACGATTCGTACATGGAAGAAAACGCCGTCCGCTCGCCCCTGACGGGTGACGATGGCGAGGTGCCGAGCGCCGATTCCATCGCCGCCGAACTGGAAAAGTTCCTGGCTCACAGACGCCGAACGGACGACGAGTAGACGAAACGGTCCTGGTCGGCCGAGCCGAGCATCCGTGCAATAATGGAGGTTCGCGACCCGGTCGGTCGCCCGCCGTGCGAAGCCCCGAGCATCGCCGATCAACGCGGGGACTTGACATGGGTCGTTGTACTGCCCGGATGATGCGGAAGTAGGGGCCCATGGCGACACGAACGACGACCGACACCGCCGAAAAGGCGGAGAAGAAGCCGGCGTCATCGCGCGCGAAGACGGCGACGACGACTGCGACCACGACGGCACCGACCAAGGCGGCTGCGAAGACCTCCGCCGCGGCGAAGAAAGACAGCGCGAGCGCGGCACAGAAGGCAGCGCCGGCGAAGAAGGCTCCAGCGGCGAAGAAGGCTCCTGCGGCCAAGACGACGGCCGCGAAGACGACAGCCGCGAAGACGACGACCGCGAAGACGACGGCGGCGAAGGCCACGGCGACCAAGGCGACGGCGACCCGTGCGAAGAAGGCAAGCGCGGCCGCGAGCGACGACAGTGCGGCCGAGGACGAGGCCATCGAGGTCGCCGAAGCTGCGCTCGCGAGTGTTCCGAGCAACGACGACGACGAGGACGGCGACGCGGCCCCGGCCGAGGCGCTGCCGACGGGCGCGATTGTGCTCAGCAACACCGACGACGACGACGAAGTGCCGGTGTACTCCGCGACGATCACGGGCGCCACGGCCGACCCGGTCAAGGACTACCTGAAGCAGATCGGTAAGGTCGCGCTGCTCAACGCGGCCGAAGAGGTCGAGCTGGCGATGCGCATCGAGGCTGGTCTTTTCGCCGAAGAGAAGCTGTCGCAGATGACCGACAAAGAAAAGCGTACGGCCCTCGGCCGTGAGCTCGACTGGGTCGCCCGCGACGGTCAGCGCGCGAAGAAGCACCTGCTGGGCGCAAACCTCCGCCTCGTGGTGTCGCTCGCGAAGCGCTACACGGGCCGCGGCATGCAGTTCCTTGACCTCATTCAAGAGGGAAACCTCGGTCTGATTCGCGCGGTCGAGAAGTTCGACTACACCAAGGGCTTCAAGTTCTCGACCTACGCGACCTGGTGGATCCGTCAGGCGATTACGCGCGCCATGGCCGACCAGGCCCGCACGATCCGCATCCCGGTGCACATGGTCGAGGTCATCAACAAGCTCGCCCGCGTGCAGCGCCAGATGTTGCAAGACCTCGGTCGCGAACCGACGCCCGAAGAGCTCAGCCGCGAACTCGACATGACCCCTGAGAAGGTCATCGAGGTGCAGAAGTACGGCCGCGAGCCCATCTCGTTGCACACGCCGCTCGGCGAAGATGGCGACAGCGAGTTCGGCGACCTCATCGAAGACACCGAGGCGGTTGTTCCGGCAGACGCGGTCGGCTTCACGATGCTGCAGAAGCAGCTCGAGAGTCTGCTCGACTCGCTGTCGGAGCGGGAGGCGGGTGTGATCCGCATGCGGTTCGGTCTCGGCGACGGCATGCCGAAGACGCTCGACCAGATCGGCGACACCTTCGGGGTCACGCGTGAGCGTATTCGCCAGATCGAGTCGAAGACGATGGCGAAGCTGCGCCACCCGTCGCGGTCGCAGGCCCTGCGCGACTACCTCGAGTAAGCCGGATGCGCGCATCCCTGATTCTCGTCACCCTGCTGGGCAAGTTCCTGCGGGTGGCGGCGCGTCTGCGCGGCGGCGGCTCGGCCTTCCCCGGGTATGTCGTGCTGAAGCTCATGCCCGACTTCATTGCCCGGGCAACGGCTCAACTTGAGCACGGCGTCATCGTCGTGCTCGGGTCGAACGGCAAGTCGACGACGACCAACATGGTCACCGGCATCGTCTCGGCTCACGGCGATCGGGTCTTTACCAACCCGACGGGCGCGAATATGCCCCAGGGTGTCGCATCGTCGCTCCTCGGCAGCCTGACTCTGACGGGTCGCTTGCCCTTCGACATCGGCGTGGTCGAGGTTGACGAGGCGTACGGCGAGGTCATCTGCCGAGCGCTCACGCCGCGCGCCGGGGTGATGCTGAACGTGCAGATCGACCAGATCTACCGGCTCTTCGAGCCCGACCGAGTCGCCGGCATGTTCGACCGCAT
>DASSWY010000053.1:0-3409 GCA_035704325.1 Microcella sp.
CGTTGTGCGAGACGGCGACGTCATCAACGCCGAGAACGACGACCCCCGCGTCAACGGAGTGCGACGCGTGGTAGCCGACATCGCGGCTGATCCGCGTCTCGACGCCACCGCTATTCAAACCGTCGGCGTGAAGGGGTGGGACGGCCTCATTATCGCGCGCCGGCGCTGAGCGCGGGCGAACTGCGGGCGGTGCGGCTACGCGGGGCGCGCGGCAGCGAACTCGGTGAGCAGGCCGGGGTGGTCGAGGGGCGTCGCGAGCACCGAGTCGGGGGCGCGCAACGCGAGCTCGGGGAAGCCCGCCGCGGCCAGCAGCCCGTCGTCGAGGGCGAGCAGCTCGGCCTCAACCAGCGGCCACGGCTCGTGCCGGTTGCGCGCGTAGATCGTGCGGCCCCGCCGCGTCTCGTGAAAACCCCACCGGTCGGTCAAGAAGCGGCTCAGCTCCGTGTCGACGGGGCGATGCGACGGGCGGGCGAGGATGCGCGTGGACGCGCCCCGAGCATCCGGAACCGAATCGGGTGCGAGCGGCGTCTGCGACGCGACGGGCGCATCCGAAGCCAAGGCGCGCATCCGCGAATCGAGGCGGGGGCCGCGGCGGCGGCGGGAGCGGTACTCGATCGTTCCGTCGACGATGCGCTGGCCGGCGCGCGCCCAGCGGTAGGGGAGCCCGAACAGGGCCTGCGCGGCCATCACCGACGGCAGCGGCTCGGCGTCGAGTGAGCAGAAGACGACGCCGCGGTTTCCGGCTGCGTCGACCGCGTAGGTGCGCACGTTGATTTCGACGAAGGTGCCGAAGCCGGGCACGGGCGGCAGCGGCAAAAAGGCGTGCTCGCTCAGCACGAACGGAATCAGGCCCACCCACGCGCTGCCGTCGACGGTGTCGGGGCGGGTTCCGGCGGGCAGCAGCGGCGCGATGCGCGACGGGTCGACGCGCCAGTGGAGGAAGACGAAGTGGTTCCAGCGCTGGCGGATCACCGCCCGGCCCGGCAGCGGCGGCGCGGCGTGCGGAAGCGCGGGGGCAGGCGCCGGCTGGGGCGTTGGGTGCTGCGCGGGATCGGGTGCGGTCACGCGACCAGTGTGCCGCGCGAGGCACACAGCTTCCTCGACGGCATCGCGCAGCGCGCCGCCCGCGACGGCGACCCCGTGTGGCGCGACGACACAAGGATGCGCGGCGCGCGTTCTCGCAGGCAACGCGCGTAGCCTTCGAGCATGTCGGCGACGGACGAAAGCGCACGCGCGAGCAACGCCTCCGCCGCGCGCGACCACCGCCCGCCGCCGCTACCCCCGGCGCACCTGCGCGACCCGGGCGACGCCTGGGTCGAAAGCCCCGACGGCGTGCGCTACTGGGGCCGCTTCGGGGCCGCCGGCCTGCTCGCCTGGCACCCCACCGCGGGGGTGCTCTTGCAGCACCGCGCCGAATGGTCGCACCACGGCGGCACCTGGGGAATCCCCGGCGGCGCCCGCAAACTCGACGAGAGCGCCACCGACGCGGCCGTGCGCGAGGCCAACGAGGAGGCGGGGGTTCCGCCCGAGACGCTCACCGTGCTCTTCGACAGCGTTCACGACCTCGGATTCTGGAGCTACACCACCGTCGTCGCCCGCGTCGACGAACTCTTCGACCCCGTGCTCGGCGACGCCGAAAGCATCGAACTGCGCTGGGTCGCCGTCGGCGACGTCGAAACGCTGCCACTGCACCCGGGCTTCGCCTCCAGCTGGCCGCGGCTGCGCGCGCAACTACCGACCGGCTGAGCCGGGCCACACCCCGCTGCCAGCGCGGCGGATTGTCGTGTGTCGCGCCGTGGACGCGTGCGCGTCAGACCGTAGTGCCGTTCTGGAGGGGGTTTCGGCGACTCGTCCTCCTCCTCGAGTCGGATCTTCCTGCGCTGCGGCTCGGCCTTCTATCACGGCGTGTTAGTTTGACTCGGCCTTAGTGGTACACCGTGCTAGTTGAGGCGACCGACAGTGCACACTCTCTGGGAGGAAAAACCATGCCCGACGTTCCGACACACAGCCGCCCGAAGAGCGGCGCACGACGGCGATGGGCGCCACCCGCGCTCGCTCTCGCCGCCGCCGCATCCCTGCTCGTGCTCGCCGGATGCGCTACCGAGACACCGCGCTCCGGTGACGACGAGACCACGCCGGGGCTTCAACAGTTCATGGAACAGGAGCTCGCCTTCGGTCCGTGCGACGAATCGATCGTCGACGACCAACCGCCGGTCCCCGAACTGATCGCCGTCGCCGAGAGCGCCGAGTGCGCCATGCTCACCGTGCCGATGGACTACGACGAGCCCGACGGCGACACCATCGAGCTGGCGGTGACCCGTAACGCGGCGACAGGCGACCCCGAGGCCCGCATCGGGTCGGTCGTCGTGAACCCCGGCGGGCCGGGCTTCCAGGCCACCACCTTCGGCCCGCTCGTCGCGGCGCTCTGGGCCGGCGGCCCCGTCACCGAGCGCTTCGACATCGTCGGGTTCGACCCGCGCGGTGTGGGACTCAGCCGCCCCGCGATCGACTGCTACACCGACGAAGAACGCGACGCTGACGAACCCGTGTCAGCGTTCGGTGCCTGGACGGAAGACGCCGCCCGCGCCATCGTCGACAAGTGCGCCGACGGCTCCGGGGGCGAGGAGTTCCTCAAGCACATCGGAACCCGAGACGTCGCCCGTGATCTCGACGTACTGCGCGCCGCGCTCGGCGACGAAAAGTTGACCTTCGCCGGCACCAGCTACGGCACTCGACTCGGTTCGGTCTACGCCGAGATGTTCCCCGAGAACGTGCGCGCTCTCGTGCTCGACGGCGCCGTTGACCCCCGGCTCAGCACAGCCGAGCGACGGGTGCTGACCACCGCCGGAATCAAGGACACCTTCGACAGCTTCGCCGAATACTGCGCGACGCTCGCCGACTGCCCCCTCGGGTCAGACCCGGCCGGAGCGTCGGCCGCGGCGCAAGAGCTGCTGCAGCCGCTGATCGACGAGCCCCTCATTGCCGCGGACGGTCGTGAGGTTGGGTTCCTCGCCGCCGGCGAGGGCATCGTCTCGGGCCTCTACTCGGAGGACGCCTGGCCCGCGATCGTGGCGGGCCTGCAGGGGCTACAGGCGGGCCAGCCGGATGCGCTTCTTGCGCTGCGCGACGGCTACTACGGCCGCACGCCCACCGGTGAGTATTCCAACGACATCGAGGCGTCGTTCGCCATCAACTGCGTCGACGAAGATCGGCTCAGCGCCGACGACTTGACCGCGGTCGCGAACGAGCTCGACGAACTGGCGCCGTTCCTCAGCACGGGGCAGCCGCCCGTCACGCAGGACGGCTGCGAGTTCTGGCCGACCGAACCGACCCTCGGCTTCCCGTACGCGACCGACATCGACGGCCTGCCCGAGGTGCTCGTCGTGTCGGCCACCGGCGACCCGGTAAC
>DASSWY010000156.1:0-3050 GCA_035704325.1 Microcella sp.
CACGGCGAGCGGATGCTCGACACCGTTCTCGCGGCGCTCGGCACCTCCTTCCCCGGCGCCGAGATCGGCTACAAGATTCCCGGCGTTCACTGGTCGATGACCGGGCCGACGCCCCGTGCGGCCGAGGTGGCGGCGGGCCTCGTGCAGACAAGCGTCGACATGAACGCCGCATCAACGGGCCGCGGCTACGCAAACATCGTGGGCCTCGCGAACCGCGTGGCCGACAGCGGCCGCGGCGTGATCTTGCACTTCACGTGCCTCGAGTTCAACGACGAGAACTTTGCCCCGCAGTACTCGCAGGCGAAGACCCTCGTCGGCTGGGTCGGTGCTGAGGCCGGACGCCAGAACGTCGCGATCAAGGGCGAGAACGCACTGGCCGGCGGCATCACGTCGAACAACGGCTGGGACAACGTCAACCAGGCCTTCGACACCTTCCCCTATATCGGCATGACGGTACTGCGGGTCGGCGAAGTCGCCTCGGGCACCGGGGCAAGCCGCTACGCGCAGTTCATCCAGAAATACCGGCCGGCGGGTAGCGCGTGGAACTCGCTGTACGTGCGCGGCACGAACAACAACTGGTCACTGTCGACGCCGATGACGAAGTCGGGTGACGTGTGGACGGCGACGAACGTGTCGTTCGGCTCGGCGACCGGGCAGCGCTTCAAGTTCGACGTGCGCGGCGACTGGAGCCTCAACTACGGCGGCTCGGGTCTCAGCGGTACGGCCGTACAGAGCGGCGGCGACATCGCGGTGCAGTCGAACACGACCTACACGATCACGTTCAATGAGCGAACGAAGCAGTACGCGGCAACCCCGAGCGGCACGACGCAGCCCCCGCCGACCGGCGGTGCCGTGACGATCAAGTTCGCCGAGTGGCAGTCGGCGACGAGCTACTCGCTGCACACCTGGAACGGGCTCTCGGGCACCTCCCCGATGCAGTACGAGGGCTTCATCAACGGCCGCCACTGGTGGACGATCACGGTGCAGAACGCGCCGAACTCGTTCGGCTTCACGTTCACGAACTCGAACGGCAACTGGGACACGGCTGACCGCACGTACACCCGCCAGGCGAGCACGGTCTACGTGCTGCCCGGCAACGCGACGGTGTTCACGACGAGGCCATAGCGCGCTGGCGTTCGCGGGGCGCCACGTAGGCGTCTCGCGAACGCGGTAGCGCGACGGGCGCGTCTCAGCGACGCGCGATGCGGGGGCGGATGCGGCGTGCATCCGCCCCCGTTCGCGTGCCCGTCCCGCACCCCCGGCACCCATCTCCCTACACGCGTCCCGTGCACCGGGCACACGGCATCCAACCCCGCGGCTCGCTCAACGGTCAGTTGTGGGGGTCTCACCGCGTCGATCGCCCCACAACTGACCATTCACGGTCGATTTGGGCAGGCATGTGCCGGGGCGGATGCGCGGGGCGCGCCGCCGACGCCGCTGCGGCTAGTTGAGGAACAGCTTTCGCAGGCGCCGGGTCGTCACCGCGATGCCGATCGCGATCATCAGCCCGAAGTAGCCGAGGTGCACCCAGACCATTTCGGTCAGCGAACCGGTGGTGAAGCCGCGGATCAGCTCGACGCCGTGCCAGAGCGGCAGGGCCTGGATGATCCACTGGATCGCCTGCGGGTACACCGAGATCGGGTAGTAGGTCGCCGAGAAGAGGATCATCGGCAGCATGATGAAGTTGACCCAGTCCATCTGCTGGAACGTCTTCAGGTAGCTCGTGATCGCCATGCCGATGCTCGCGAAGCCAAAGGCGATGATCAGCACGGCGGGCAGCGCGAGAATCGCCGTCCAGGCCAGGTTCAGCCCCAGCACCTGCATGATGACCATGAAGCCGGTGGCGTAGAGCGCCCCGCGCAAGAGGGCCAGCAGGATTTCGCCGAGGGCAACGTCGAGAGGGCCGAGCGTGGTGGTGAGCATGCCCTGGTACAGCTTCGCGTAGTGCAGCTTGAAGAAGACGTTCCAGGTCGAGTCGTAGACGGCGCCGTTCATCGCCGAGACCGCCAACAAGGCCGGGGCGATGAAGGCCGCGTACGGCACCTCGGCGCCGGTCGAGGTCTGCACGGTGCCGACGATCGCGCCGAAGCCGATGCCGAGCGAGAGCAGGTAGAACACCGGCTCGAAGAAGCCCGAGACGACGATCAGCCAGTTATTGCTCTTGGTGGCCAAGAGGCCGCGGCCGACGACGGCGCGCGTGTTACCGGCGTACAGGCCGCGGCTGCGGCCGGCGGGCGGCACGGCCGGGCGACCACGTTCGGGCAGCGGGGCGCCAGCCGGCGCTGCGGGGGCGGGGGCGGTCATCCGGCGAGCCTCCTCGTGACGGTGCGGCTCGTCGACCACAGGCCGATGACGATGATCGAGACGAGGTAACCGATGTGCACGGCGATCAGCCACGGGGCGATCGGCTGGCCGTAGGTGGCGAGCCGGCCCAGCTCGACGCCGTGCCAGAGCGGCGAGATCCAGCCGATCGGTTGCAGGTAGATCGGCAGCTCGGACAGCGGGAAGAAGGTGCCCGAGAAGAGGAACATCGGCGTGAAGCCGAAGCGCATCACCATCGCGAGCTGGCCGCGCTCATCCTTCAGCGTCGACGAGTACGACGAGATCAGCAGGCCAATCGCCATGCCGGTGAGCACGGCGATCACGACAGAGAGAATGCCCCACGCGCTCGGCACCGCCCCGAAGGCGAGGATCACGGCGTAGTAGACCGCGACGGCGAAGGTCATGCGCAGCGCGATGAACAGCATCGTGCCGTGCACGATCTGCCGACCCGTGATGGGCGAGGCGTTCATGCCGTGGAAGATCGGGTTCCACTTGAAGCCGGCGACGATCGGGTACGTCGTCTCGTTCGCGGCGACGGTCATTGCCGCCGTGCACAGCAGCGCGGGCGCGACGAACTCGAGGTAGCTCACCCCGTCGATGCCGGCCGGCACGAGGCTCGCGAGGCCCACGCCGAGCGCGAAGAGGTACACGATCGGGTTGCCGAGGCTCGTCATCACCGCCGACCACGCGTAGCCCCGCAGCGCGCGGATGCGGTGCTCGAGGATGTA
>DASSWY010000203.1:0-2424 GCA_035704325.1 Microcella sp.
ACCGATCGGGGTGCCGCCCATGAAGATCATGAGGTAGAGCGACATCACGCGGCCGCGAATGGCGGGCCGCGTCGTCGTCTGCACGTACGCGTTCGCCGAGGTGATCATCGTGAGCGCGAAGAAGCCGACGGGCGCCAAGGATGCGGTGAACAGTTCAAACGTCGGCATCAGCGCCGCGATCACCATCGTCGCCGAGAAGCCGAGCGCGGCCCCCACGATGACGCGCAGTCGAGGGCGGTCGCGGCGGGCCGACAAGAGCGCGCCGGTGACCGAGCCGACGGCGATGACCGACGACATGAGGCCGAACTCTCCGGCTCCGCGGTCGAACTCGACGCTCGCCATCGTCGCGGTGAAGATCGCGAAGTTGAAGCCGAAGGTGCCCATCAAAAAGACCATCGCGAAGATGACCATCAGGTCGCTACGCCGCTTCACGTAGGCGAGGCCCTCGCGGAACTGCCCGCGCGACTTTTTGTCCTTCTTCATGGGGTGCAGTTCGTTTTCGCGCAGCAGGTACAGCGCGATGAGCATCGCCAGGAAGGTGAAGGCGTTGATGACGATGACCCAGCCGGCGCCGACCAGCACGGTCAAGAACCCGGCGACGGCGGGGCCGATGAGGCGCGCGGTGTTGAACGACGCCGAGTTGAGGGCGACGGCGTTCGGCAGGTCTTTCACCCCGACGAGCTCGCCGACGAACGTCTGCCGGGCGGGCGCGTCGATCGCGGTCGTGATGCCGAGGCCGAGGGCGAAGAGGTAGACCATCCAGAGTTCGGCGATGCCCGTGACGATGATGAGGCCAAGCCCTAAGGCGAGCACGGCGAGCGTGATCTGGGTCGCGGCGAGCAGTTTTCGGCCCGAGATGCGGTCGGCCAAGATGCCGGCGTAGGGGCCGATGAGCAGGGCCGGCCCGAACTGCAGTGCCATCGTGATGCCGACCGCGACGGCGTCGTTGTCGGTCAGCTCGGTGAGCACGTACCAGTCTTGGGCGGTGCGCTGCATCCAGGCGCCGATGTTCGAGATCAGCGCGCCGGCGAACCAGATGCGATAGTTCACGCCGGCCAGCGAGCGGAACATCGCGTTCAACTGTCGGCCAACTTCCGCAGCACGGGGCGGGCGGCTTCGAGCGCCGCGCGCTCGTCCGCCGTGAGCTCGTCGAGCCGGTCATGGAACCACTGCGTGCGCAGGCGCCGCGTTTCGGCGACGACCTGTTCGCCCGCGTCGGTCAGCGTGACCCACACGCACCGCGCATCCTCGTCGCTGGGCGTGCGGGCGACGAGCCCGCCGCCTTCGAGGGCGTTGACAGTGCGGTTCATGGCGGGGGCGCTCACCCGCTCGCGTTCGGCGAGCTGCCCCGGCGTCATGCGCCCGTCGGTGGTGAGCAGCCACAGCACGCCGAGCTGGCTGTCGGTGATGCCCTCGCCGCCACGCTCACTGCGGATGCGCCGCGCGAGTTTCTGAATCAGCACGCGCAGTTCTTCGTCGGGGTCGGTCGACGCGGGCGGCGTGCCGGAGGGGGCGGGGGGAGGAGGCGGAGCAGTCGTCATGGCAACTCATTACCCTAGTTCATTACCTTGGGTAACGACTGTGCGCGGGCGCCTTCGGTTACTGAGCGCCGCACGCACCGCTCGGTGCAGGGATGCGCGTACGCTGGCCGCAGGGAGGCCAGAGATGGTGAAATTCATCGCCGAACGCGACCACCGCACGTTCGTCGACGACCACGGCGTCACGGTGCACTACTACGTGTGGTCGCCCGGCAAACCGCGCGGCGTCGTGCAGATCGCGCACGGGGTCGGCGAGCACGCGCTGCGCTACGAGGCGCTCGCGCAAGACCTCGTCAACCGCGGCTACGCCGTCTACGCCGACGACCACCGCGGCCACGGCGCCACGGGCGTCGAGCAGTGGGCCGGCGACCTCACGCGCATCGGCAAACTCGGCGTCGGGGGGCTGCGCGCGACGCAGCAGAACCTGCGCGACCTCGCCACGATCATCCGCCGCGAGCGTGGGGCCCTGCCGCTCGCCCTCGTCGCCCACTCGTGGGGCTCGCTGATGGCGCAGAACCTGCTGAACGCGGGCAATCACCCGTGGGATGCGGTCGCCCTCACCGGCACCGCCCACCGCACGCCCCGCGGCATGAACGGCGGCGACCTGAACGCCCGGCACAAGCACCTCGGCACTACAGGCGCCGAGTGGCTGAGCCGCGACCCCGAGGTGGCGGCCGCATTTGTCGCCGACGAGCTGACGACCGACGCGAAGGTGCTGACCCTGTTCGGCCTGCGCGACGCGCTACGCCTCTACGGGCGCCCGACGAAGCTCGACCGCGACATCCCGCTGCTCATCGTGGTGGGCGACGACGACCCGCTCGGCGGCGAGGCCAGCGCGAAGAAGCTGGCCGACGACTACCTGCGCCGCGGCGGCCTGAGCGACGTC
>DASSWY010000241.1:0-5188 GCA_035704325.1 Microcella sp.
AGAGCTCGCCGCCGTCGAGGGGCTCGCGCGCGTCGACATTCTGTGCCTCGACAAGACCGGCACCCTCACCGAAGGCATGCTCGTGCTCGACGAGGTCGAGCCGGTCGGCCGGGCGCTCGCCGAGGCTGACCCCGCGCTGGCCACCTCGGGCCACGACTGGCGGCTCGCACTCGCCGCCGTCGGCGCCGACCCCCAGGCGAACGCGACCGCCGCCGCCCTGCGCGAGCCGTACCCCGGCGCCGGCATGGCTGAGCCGGTCGCCCGCATCGACTTCTCCTCCCACCGCAAGTGGAGCGCCCTGCAGCTCGACGACGCGCGCGCCGCCGGCACGTGGGTGATCGGCGCCCCCGACATCGTGCTCGCCGACTCGGCGGGCGCCGAGCTGACGGCCGAGACGCTCGGGCGCACGACGGCGCTCGCCGAAGCGGGCCGCCGCGTTCTCGTGCTCGCCCGCACCGAGCATCCGCTCGCCCCCGTCGACGACGGCGTACAGCCGGCCCTCCCCGCCGATCTTGCCCCGGTCGCGATCGTGTCGTTCCGCGAGAAGGTGCGCGACGACGCCCCCGAGACGCTGCGCTTCTTCGCCGAGCAGGGCGTCGAGCTCTGCGTCATCTCGGGCGACGACCCGCGCACCGTCGCCGCGGTCGCCCGCGAGGCGGGCGTCGCGTTCGACGGCGAGGCGATGGATGCGCGCAAACTTCCCGACGACCCCGCCGCCCTCGATGAGGTCATGGCCCACACCCGCGTCTTCGGCCGCGTCGTGCCCGAGCAGAAAAAGCAGATGGTGCTGTCGCTGCAGCGCCTCGGCCGCACCGTCGCGATGACCGGCGACGGAGTGAACGACGCCCTCGCGCTGAAGTACGCCGACATGGGCATCGCGATGGGCTCGGGATCGGCGGCCACCCGCGCGGTGGCGCGCCTCGTGCTGCTCGACGGGCAGTTCTCGCGCCTGCCCCGCATTCTCGCCGAGGGGCGCCAGGTGATCGCGAACGTCGAGCGGCTGGCGAAGCTGTTCCTGTCGAAGACCACCTACGCGGTGATGTTCGCGGTCGTGTTCGGCGTGCTGCTGTGGGAGTTCCCGCTGTTGCCCCGCCAGTTCTCGGTGACCGATGGGCTCACGATCGGTCTGCCCGCGATCGTCTTCGCTCTGCTGACCAACACGCGCGTGTACAAGCCGGGCTTCTTGACGCGGGCCGCGCGGTTCTGCGTGCCCAAGGGCCTCACGGTCGGGGTCGTGCTGATCTCGGTCGTCGGCTGGGCGCGGTTCACGGGCGACTACTCGCTCGCGCAGATTCAGACGGCGGCAACGATCACCCTCACGCTGACGGCGCTGTGGGTGCTGGTGACGCTCGCGCGGCCGTTCACCTGGCTGACCTCGCTCATCGTCGCCGGGTCGTACGCCGGGCTCGCCGTCGTGCTGTTGGCGCCGCCGGCCGCCGAGTTCCTGCAGTTCGAGATGCCGGATGCGCGGCTGCTGGCCGTCGCGGTCGGCGCGTCGCTGGTCGGCAACCTGGTCATCGAGGTGTTGCACCGCCGCGTGTCGTCGTAGGGTGAGCGCGGGCGCGGGCCGTCCTGCGTGACGCGCCCCGTGCATCCTGAGTCAGCGGAGGCGCGCGCGGCGCCGACCGGGAAGCCGCAGCCGGCGCTGCGCCAGCAGGATGCCGACGAAGATCAGCACGGCGCCAACCGGCTCGTTCCACACGAGCACCTCGCCGAGCACGATGATGCCGAGAGCGACCCCCACGACCGGCGAGATGTAGGTGACGGTCGCGGCGCGGGTGGCGCCCCACGCGCGCACGACGTTCTGGTTCCACGCGTAGGCAAGGCCGGTGCCGAACACGCCGAGCAGCACGATGCTGCCGACGATCCAGATGTCGAGCGTGATCGGGTCGGCGCCGATTACCGGGGTGAGCGCGAGCATGATGACGGCGGCGATGCCGACATTAAGCAGCGCCAGCATGACGCCGCTCAACCCGGTGTCGCGCAGGAACTTACGCAGGTAGGCGAGGCTGAACCCGTAGCAGGCGGTTGCGCCGAGCAGCGCGAGCTGCGGAACAACCCCACCCCGCAGGTCGACCCCCGCCCACGGCGCGATGATGACGAGCACGCCGGCGAGGCCGACGACGAGCCCGAGCACCTGCTCACGGGTAAGCCGCTCGACCCGAATGACGAGCCCCGCCATGAGCGCCGTCATCAGGGGAGTCGTGGCGTTGTAGACGCTCGCGAGTCCGCTCGCCACCGACTGCTGAGCCCAGCCGAACAAGAGGTACGGAAACACGCACAGCGTCAGCGCGACCACGGTCATGTGCGCCCAGATGCGCCACGCGCGCGGCAGCCGGTCGCGCGTGATGAGCGCGATGATGGCGAGGGTCACGGCACCGAACACGGTGCGCCCGGTCGCGATCTGGGCGGGGCTCAACCCCTCGAGCCCGACCGCGATGAACAGGAAGCTGGCGCCCCACACGACGCCCGCGCCCGTGAACTGCAGCGCGATGCGCAGGTCACCGGATGCACGCCCCGCGCCCGCCGGCTGCGCCGCCTCGGCGGGATCCGCGGCCCCCAGCGCACCCGCCGCCGTCGCGGGTGCGGGCAGGCGCTCGGCGTCGTCGCCGTGTCTGCCAGGCCCCGTGGGCGCAGCCCCCTGGCCGGGCTCACCTGGACGCTCGTCGCTCACGAGCCGACACTACTGCCGCGGGTGGGTCGGTCGGCACCGGCCGGGGTTGCCCGCGGCTGCGACGTCCGAAACCAGCTGTCGGTCCGCAACTCGCGGGGTCGCGGGGTCGCGGGTGAACGCGTTCTCAGGAGTGGGACGGCCGCGCACGCCCAACAACCCCCTTAGCACAGTGCGTCCAGCCCCCCGGACTCCTGAGAACACGTTCACCCGCGTGGGCCGACCGTGCAGGCGGCGCCGACCGTGGCGTCGAGCGCACGGCCGGGAGTGAGCCGACCGTGCGGCCGGGTGCCGGGTGCCGACTGCCGTGGGCGGCGTGCGGCTGGCTGGCTGGCGAGCAGTCAACAGAACGGAGCGGCCAGCCCCCACCCCCTACTCGGCGTGCGGCGTCTGCCCGGCGATCTGCTCGTGGTGGTGGATGACCTCGGCGACGATGAATGTCAGAAACTTCTCGGCGAAGGCCGGATCGAGTTCGGCCTGCTCGGCGAGCTCACGCAACCGCGCGATCTGCACGCGCTCGCGCTCGGGGTCGCTCGGCGCCATGCCGGTCGCGGCCTTCAGCTTGCCGACCGTCTGCGTGCACTTGAAGCGCTCGGCAAGCAGGTGCACGAGCGCGGCGTCGATGTTGTCGATGCTCTTGCGCAGGGAGGCGAGTTCAGCGCGGGCGGCGTCGTCCATAGGCCGAGCCTAATCGCCCAGCCGTGAGATCAGCCCGGCCCGCACGCTCGGCCACTCGTCAACGACGATCGAGTACACAGCCGCGTCGCGCCAGCTGCCGTCGGCGCGCTGCTGGTCGCGGCGCGCGATGCCCTCGAACTGCGCCCCGAGGCGCTCGATCGCCGCGCGGCTGCGGGTGTTCAGCACGTCGGCTTGCAACTTGACGCGGCCGAACCCGTGGTCAAAGAGCCGCTCGAGCATGAGCAGCTTGGTCGCCGGATTGACCTCCCCGCCCCAGGTGTCGGGCGCATACGCGGTGTAGCCGACGTGCGCCGACTCGGTGCGCGCGACGAGGTCGAGCGCCGTCGTGGTGCCGACGATGCGCCCGCCCGGTGCGCGCACGACGAAGACCTGCCACGAGTCGATGGGCAGGTACGTCGGCAGCCATGCGGCGAGCTCGGCACCGGTGCGGGCGGCGGCGGCCCCGCCACCCCAGCCCCCGGCGAACACGTCCGGGTGGCCGAGGGCCGCCACGAGCCCGTCGAGGTGCGCGTCGGCATCGTACGGCTCGAGACGCACCCACGCGTTCTCGATCGCCTCGAGGGCGGGGATGCGCGCGGTCACGGCGGCGAGGTCGGTCTCGTCGAGACCGCGGCTAGTCGAGCAGGTCGTGCCGCACGACGATCGCGTCGCGGCCCGGTCCCACGCCGATGGCCGAGATGCGCGCCCCGCTCATCGCCTCGATGGCGAGCACGTACTTCTGCGCGTTCTCGGGCAGGTCGTCGAACGAGCGCGCCCCGGTGATGTCTTCGCTCCACCCGGGGAACTCTTCGTAGATCGGCTGCGCGTGGTGGAAGTCGCTCTGCGACACCGGCAGCTCGTCGAAGCGCTGGCCGTCGACGTCGTAGGCAACACACACGGGGATGCGCTCGAGCCCGGTCAGCACGTCGAGCTTCGTCATGACGAAGTCGGTGACGCCGTTGATGCGCGCCGTGTAGCGGGCGATGGGGGCGTCGTACCAACCGCAGCGGCGGGGTCGGCCCGTGGTGGTGCCGAACTCGAAGCCGGTCTTGCGCAGGAACTCGCCCGACTCGTCGAACAGCTCGGTCGGGAAGGGGCCGGCGCCGACGCGGGTCGTGTAGGCCTTGACGATGCCGATGACGCGGTCGATGCGGTTGGGGCCGATGCCGGCGCCCGTCGCGGCGCCGCCGGCGGTCGCGTTCGAGGAGGTGACGAACGGATACGTGCCGTGGTCAACATCCAGCATGGTGGCCTGACCGCCCTCGAACAGCACCGTCTCGCCGCGCTCGAGCGCCTCGTGCAGCACGAGCGCGGTGTCGGCGACCATGGGCCGCAGGCGCTCGGCGTACGACAGCAGGTCGTCGACGATCTCGTCGACCGTGATCGCCCGGCGGTTGAACACCTTCACGAGCAGGTGGTTCTTCTGGTCGAGGGCCGCCTCGACCTTCTGGCGCAGGATGTTCTCGTCGAACAGGTCCTGAATACGGATGCCCACCCGGTTGATCTTGTCGGCGTACGTCGGGCCGATTCCGCGCCCCGTCGTGCCGATCTGGCGCTTGCCGAGGAAACGCTCGGTCACCTTGTCGAGGGTGCGGTGGTAGTGCGTGATGACGTGCGCGTTGGCGCTGATCAGCAGCTTCGAGACGTCGACGCCTCGGGCGCTCAGCGCCTCAAGCTCGCCGAAGAGCACCTCGATGTCGATGACGACGGTGTGGCCGGCGTTGTTGCCGCCGTTGAACTTGACGACATAGTCGATGCGCCCGGCGAGCAGGTCGGTGGCCTTGCCCTTTCCTTCATCGCCCCACTGGGCGCCGATGATGACAGCGGCAGGCATGGCTG
>DASSWY010000324.1:0-3151 GCA_035704325.1 Microcella sp.
GCCGAGCGACGACGACTATGCCGCCATCGACCCGCGGCTCACGGGCGAGGTGCGCAGTGTGCTGACCGTCGAGGGCTCGATTGCCTCGCGCTCGGGCGCAGGAGGCACGGCCGCCTCGGCGGTCGCCGCCCAGCGCGCCCACCTCGACGAGCGGCTCGCCGCCCTCGCGTGACGGCACCGAGCCGCGATCGCCCAACGGGTGCTGACGTGACCGAGCACGGCCCCGACCCCGTCGCGGCGGCGCTTCTTGCCGCCGACCCGCTCGACGCCGCTCCACGCCTGCTCGGCTGCGTGCTGCACGGCCGGGGCGTCGCGGTGCGCATCACCGAGGTCGAGGCCTACCGCGGCTCTGATGACCCCGGTTCGCACGCCTTTCGCGGCGAGACGCCGCGCACCCGGCCCATGTTTCTCGGCGCCGGTCACGTGTACGCGTACTTCACCTACGGCATGCACACCTGCGTCAACCTGGTCTGCGGTGAGGCGGGCACGGCCTCGGGTCTGCTCATCCGCGCGGGCGAGGTGGTGGCCGGCGCGGCGCTCGCGACCGAGCGCCGCCGCGGGGGAGTCGCCACCCGCCGAGTCCCGCCCCGCGACCTCGCGCGCGGCCCCGCCCGGCTCGCCCAGGCGCTCGGGGTGACGCTCGGCGATTCGGGCACCCCGCTCGCGCCCCTCGACCGTCCCGAGCTCGACCGGCTGCGTCTCGAGGTTCACCCGGCGATCCCCGCCTCCGCGATCGCCACCGGGCCCCGCGTCGGCGTCGCCGGTCCGGGCGGCGATGGGGATGCGCATCCCTGGCGATTCTGGATCGCCGGCGAGCCGACGGTGTCGCCCTATCGCGCGGCCGCTCCCCGCGGCCGACCACCCGCCCGCTGATAGCCTCGTCGGGTGACCGACGCCCCTGAAACGCTGACCGCGCCGCGCCTCGATGACAGCTTCGGCACCCTCTGGGACGAGCTGCAGTGGAGGGGTCTCGTGCACGTCTCGACCGACGCCGAGGCGCTGCGCGATGTCTTGGCCGGCGACCCGATCACCTACTACTGCGGCTTCGACCCGACGGCACCGAGCCTGCACCTCGGCAACCTCGTGCAGCTGCTGCTGATGCGGCGCCTGCAGCTTGCCGGCCACCGCCCGCTCGCCCTCGTCGGCGGCTCGACGGGCCTCATCGGCGACCCGCGCCCGACGGCCGAACGCCAGCTGAACGATCGCGAGACCGTCGCCGAGTGGGTGGGGTACCTGCAGCAGCAGGTCAGTCGCTTCCTGTCGGCCGATGGCCCGAACGCCGTGACGCTCGTGAACAACCTCGACTGGACGGCGGGTCTCAGCGCCATCGACTTCCTGCGCGACGTGGGCAAGTACTTCCGCGTCGGCACGATGCTGAAGAAAGACGCGGTTGACGCCCGCCTGAACTCTGATGCCGGTATCTCGTACACCGAGTTCAGCTACCAGATTCTGCAGGGCTATGACTTCCTCGAGCTGTACCGCCAGCACGGCTGCATCTTGCAGACCGGCGGCAGCGACCAGTGGGGCAACCTGACGAGCGGTACTGACCTCGTGCACAAGGCCGAGGGGGTGAGCGTGCACGCCATCGGCACGCCGCTCATCACGAACAGCGACGGCACGAAGTTTGGCAAGAGCGAGGGCAACGCCATCTGGCTCGATGCGGCGATGTGCTCGCCGTACGCGATGTACCAGTTCTGGCTCAACACCGACGACGCCGACGTGGTTGACCGCCTGAAGGTGTTCACCTTCCTGAGCCGTGACGAGATCGACGACTACGCGCGTCTCGTCGCCGACGAACCGTTCCGCCGGGCCGCCCAGCGCCGGCTCGCTCTCGAGGTGACCGGTCTCGTGCACGGTGAGGATGCGGTTCGCGCGGCGATCGCCGCCTCTCACGCCCTCTTCGGGCAGGGGGATCTCGCCGAATTGGATGCGGCCACGCTGCGCGCGGCCGTCGCGGAGTTGCCCGGGGCGGATGTCACGGCCGACGACACCGTCGTGGCGGCCCTCGTCGCGACGGGGCTCAGCTCGAGTGCGAGCGACGCGCGGCGCGCGATCGCCCAGGGCGGGGTGTCGGTCAACAACGAAAAGGTCGACAGCGAGGAGCAGCTGCTGGGTTCGGTCGCCTTAGCCGGGGGAGTCGCGGTTCTTCGTCGGGGTAAGAAGACCCTCGCGGGGCTGCGCTTCCCGCAGTAGCCGGGGCGGCGTCTGCCCCGGAACCCCCGGAAACTCGGGGGAGTCCGGCGCGACACGCCCGGGATACGGTCGAGATTTGCCGAGTGTCCCAAACGCCCGTAATGTCTTCTCTTGTCAGCCCGACGGAGCGGCAAGAGCGAGAAGCTCGAAGCCAGCTACCGGGCCTGAATCCTCCAAGACAGAGCAGCCCTTGCGGGTGCGCTCATCGCCAAGTAGGATTCCAACTCCCCCCGCAGCGTAGACACTGCAACACGATGTCCAGAACACCGGAACATCCGATTTGCAGAGTGTCTCCCGGGTGGTTACAGTAGGAAAGTTGCCCTGGCAGGGCGGTCGAGAGGCCGACCACCAGGAGCGTCCGATCCTTGAGAACTCAACAGCGTGCACTAAGTCAATGCCAAATAACCTCGACGGTTGGTCTCGACCAACCGGATGAGATTCCTTTGGATTGAAACGAATGTCAGTAGATATTCAACTTCAGTCAGATTGAACTCGTGCGGTACTTCGGTACTGCACACCAAATGTGCCGGCAGCTTGCTGCCGAGCAGATAAACATTTACGGAGAGTTTGATCCTGGCTCAGGACGAACGCTGGCGGCGTGCTTAACACATGCAAGTCGAACGATGAAGCCGGAGCTTGCTCTGGTGGATTAGTGGCGAACGGGTGAGTAACACGTGAGTAACCTGCCCTTGACTCTGGGATAAGCGTTGGAAACGACGTCTAATACCGGATACGAGCTGAGATCGCATGGTCATCAGCTGGAAAGAACTTCGGTCAAGGATGGACTCGCGGCCTATCAGCTAGTTGGTGAGGTAACGGCTCACCAAGGCGACGACGGGTAGCCGGCCTGAGAGGGTGACCGGCCACACTGGGACTGAGACACGGCCCAGACTCCTACGGGAGGCAGCAGTGGGGAATATTGCACAATGGGCGAAAGCCTGATGCAGCAACGCCGCGT
>DASSWY010000335.1:0-2582 GCA_035704325.1 Microcella sp.
CGCGGTCGGTACGGACGGCGGGGGACGCCGCGTGAAGCTGCTGCTGATCAGCGACTCGCACCTGCCCGTGCGCGCGAAAGATCTGCAGCCGGAGGTGTGGCGGCTCGTCGACGAGGCCGATCTGGTGATTCACGCGGGCGACTGGGTCGACGAGGCGACGGTCGACGCGCTCGCGGGGCGCGCATCCCGCCTGGTGGGGGTGGCGGGCAACAACGACGGCCCCGCGATCTGGCGGAGGCTCGGCGAGGTCGCCCGCGTCGAGGTCGAGGGGGTGCGCGTCGCGGTCATCCACGAGACGGGTGCCGCAGCAGGGCGCGAGAAGCGCTGCGACGAGCGCTTCGGACCAAAATCGCCCGACCCCGTCGATCTGCTGGTTTTCGGCCACTCGCACATCCCCTGGGATTCGACGACCCCCAGCGGTCTGCGCCTGCTCAACCCCGGCTCACCGACGGATCGCCGCCGCCAGCCCGTCGGCACCGTGATGAGCGTCGAGATCGCGGATGCGCGCATCCGGTCGGTCACGCTGGTGCCGACCCCGCGCTGATCGCGCCGGGTAGCGGCACATCGTTTCGCGAATGTGCCTCTGACGGCACGTGCCGTGAACGGCACACACGGCAAACGGGCACCCCAGTTCGCGCGGGTTCGCGCATATCGTGCGGGTGGTTGGCAGCACGAACTGCGCGAACCCGCACGACATGATGGTCGGCATGCCGCCCATCGAGCCCATAGCCCGCCCCACGGCCCACACCAGCGCCAACCCCACGACCGACAACCCGAACGCCTGGCGCCCGCTCCTCGCCGCCCTCGCCCGCCCCCACTCGCGTGAGGCGGCCGCGCGGCTCATGCTCGGCGCAACCGTCGACGAGGCGGTCGCGCGCATCCCGGCCACGAAGCGCGAGCGCGTCGTTGAAACCCTCCAAGCGGCGGGGCTCGTCGACCCGGCAACCGGACGGTTCGACGAAAGCCTGGCCCCGCGCATCCTGGCCGCGAACCGCGTCGCGCCCCGCGAGGGCCTCGACCGCTACCTCGTCGACGGGCGCATCGCGCAGTATCCGGCGAACCCGGATGCGCGGCGCGAGCTGCTGACGGAGGTCGCCCGCCGCGCCTTCCGCGCCGACGAAGTGCTCGACGAGCGCGCGGTCAACGAGCGGCTCGCCCTATTCAGTGACGACGTCGCCATGCTGCGGCGATACCTGGTCGATCACGAACTACTTGAGCGTCGCGCCGACGGATCCGAGTATGCGCTCGTGCCGCGCTCAGCCGGCTGAGTCGGAGAAGAGACCGATGGTGTTCCCCTCGCTGTCGCGAATGTAGGCCCACCGCGATGTTTCGCCCATGGGCTGAATGTCACCAATGAGTTCGCCGCCTGACCGACGAGCGCGATCGATGGTCTCTTCGAGGTCGTCGACCGTAAAGACGACCGTCGGGTGGCCGAGACTGCCGCGGATGTGCAGATCGCCGTTGATGCCCTCGCCATCGGGCTGGTTCAACATGCCCATGTCGGCGTCCCACGGTTCGTACGTGAACTCGAGAACCTCGCGGTAGAAGGCCCGCGCGCGCTCAATGTTCTCGACCGGAATCTCGAAGTGCTCAACCTTTGCCATAGCGCCACCCTGGTCTGCCCGTGCGCGCGGGTCAAGGGGCTTGTACACCGGGTCGTCGGCGCCCCCGTTGGTTGACGATGCGGCAGAGTGACCCGATGATCACCTCACGCGCCGACCGCCCACACGCCCTCATCACCGGCGTCGGGCGCCGCGGCAGCATCGGCCACGCCGTCGCCGTGCGGCTCGCCCGGGCCGGCTGGAACATCTCCTTCACCCACTGGGGCGCCTATGAGCAGCGCGTCGACCTGCCCTACGAGAGCGACGGGGTCGCGCTCATTGCCGACGAGATGCGCGCGGCCGGCGCCCGCGCGCATCCGATCGAGGTCGACTTCACCGACGCGACAGCCGTCGAATCGGTCATCATGAACGCCGGGGATGCGCTCGGCCCAGTGAGCGCGCTCGTTCTGTGCCACTCCGAAAGCGTCGATTCGAGCATCCTGACGACAACGCTCGACAGCTTCGAGCGGCACTTCGCCGTCAACGTGCGGGCCGCCTGGCAGCTCATCGCCGCGTTCGCGCGGCAGGTGCCCGACACGGGCGGCCGCATCGTGGCGTTCACGAGTGACCACGTCGTCGACAACCTGCCGTACGGGGCGAGCAAGGGGGCGCTCGACCGCATCGTCATCGCCGCCGCCCGCGAGCTTGGCGACCGCGGCATCACCGCGAACGTCATCAACCCCGGCCCCGTCGACACCGGCTGGATGACCGACGAGGTCCGTGACCACCTGACCGCGCGGCAGCCGACCGGCCGCCTCGGCACCCCCGACGACGCGGCGCGGCTCGTCGAGTTCCTGCTCTCCGATGACGGGCGCTGGATCTCGGGTCAGCTCATCACGAGCGACGGAGGGTTCTCGGTCTAACGCCCGGCCGCGTACCCCTGCGCCCCGCGCGAGTTCGCCGCCGCGTACAACCACCCACGCTCAGGGTCCATCCCGACGGCGCTCAGTCGCCCGAGCGTCCACGGCCCCACCACGTTCA
>DASSWY010000345.1:0-2461 GCA_035704325.1 Microcella sp.
GGAGCGACGGTCGTCGAAAACGCCGTGCCCGGCTCGTTCGAGCTGCCCGTCGTGAGCAAGGCCGCGCTCGACGCCGGCGCCGACGCGGTCGGCGAGCTCCACGATGTAGCCGCGTGCCCGGCGGCCGGCGGAGCGCAACGGCACGATGACCCGCGTGCCGGGCCGGGCGATCTCGCGCAGCGTCGGCGGGATGCGGTAGTCGAACAGTCGATCGAGCTGCGGCAGCGGCGAGTCGAGCACGACGCGTGCGATGCTCGGCGCGCTCTCCACCAGCAACCCTCCCCTACTGACCGACCACTAGCTGTATTTCCCTGCGAGGTTGTGAACGCGGGAGGCTGGGGTTGATCCGCCGATGCCGGTGTGGGGTCGGTGGTGATTGTAGTGATGCAGCCACCTCGGGTAGTCAGCTGCGCGCGCCTCGTCGGTGGCGTAGGGCTGGGCGTAGGCCCACTCAGCGGCCAGGGTCCTGTTGAATCTCTCGACCTTGCCGTTGGTCTGCGGCCGGTAGGGGCGCGTGAAGCGGTGGCGAATGCTGCCCAATTCGAGGGCGAAGTCGCGGGAGCGGTAGGCGGAGCCGTTGTCGGTGAGGACTTCCTCAACCCTCACCCCGGCGTCTGCGAAGAACGCCAGAGCGCGGCGCCAGAACCCAATGACGGTCTCTTTGCGCTCATCGGAGTGGATCTCTGAATAGGCCAGGCGGGAATGGTCGTCAACGACGTGATGCAGGAACGCGTAGCCGCGGCCCTGCTTCTTGTTGTTCCGGTTCCCGGCCACTCGACCCAGGACGCGGTGCCCGCCGCCGTCCGGGATGCGGCCGAGCTTCTTGACATCCATGTGCAGTTGCGCACCTGGATAAGCCTTCTCGTATCTGATGGGCTTCCTCTTGCGAGCAGGCAACCCCGTGACCTGGTCCAGGTGCCGCAACAGCGGCATGCGGAACCGTGCCAGAACTCGCTCGACCGTGGAGCGCACCAGATGCAGGTGATAGGCGATGCGATGCGGACCCCACCGGCGCGTGAACCGCAACGCGATGATGCGCCGCTCAGTGCGCTGCGGCAACCGGTGCGGACAACGCCGCGGCCGTGAAGAGAAGTCCGTTAACGCCAGGCCCGCCCGATAGCGGGCAGCCCACTTCGCGGCCGTCGCAGGCGAACACTGGAACCGCTCCGCTGCGCGACGGCACGACCAACCGTCCTCCACGACGGCGACCGCAAGACGCCTGCGCCCCTCGGCAGTGAACGGTGAATTCTGATGAGTACGGTGAGACACGAAGACCTCCGGTGACGATCAGTGAGTGTGGTAACCCACATCGTTCCGGAGGTCTTCGCTCACCTCACCCGTTCACAACGTCCCGAGGAATTACAGCTAGACGGCGAGCTCGGCCGACACGACGGCGGCGAGCCTCTCGGCGACCGCCTGCGCGGTCTCCTGATCTGCCGCCTCGACCATGACCCGCACCATCGGCTCGGTGCCGCTCGCCCGCAGCAGCACGCGCCCGCTCTCCCCGAGCAGTGCCTCCTCGGCAGCGACTGCCGCCGCGACCGGCGCGCTGTCGTGCACGCGCGTGCGATCCACACCGCGCACGTTGATGAGCACTTGGGGGAAGACCGTCATGACGTCGGCGAGCTCGGCGAGCGTGCGCCCGGTGCGCGACATCTCGGCGGCGAGCTGCAGGCCCGTGAGGATGCCGTCGCCCGTCGTCGCGTGCTCCTGGAAGATGATGTGCCCGGACTGCTCGCCGCCGAGGCTCAGGCCGTGCTCCGCGAGCGCCTCGAGCACGTAGCGGTCGCCGACCTTCGTCTGGATGACCGTGATGCCGTGCTCGGCCATGGCCCGCGAGAGGCCGAGGTTGCTCATGACGGTGGTGACGAGCGTGCTCTCGGCGAGCATGCCGCGTCGCTGCATCGACACGGCGAGGATCGCCATGATCTGGTCGCCGTCGATGACCCGCCCGTCCGCGTCGACCGCGAGGCAGCGGTCGGCGTCACCGTCGTGCGCGAGACCGAAGTCGGCCCGCTGCTCGAGCACGGCGCGCTGCAGCGGCTCGAGGTGCGTCGAGCCGACGCCGTCGTTGATGTTGAGGCCGTCCGGGTCCGAGCCGATGACGCTCACCGAGGCGCCGGCGTCGCTGAAGACCTGCGGCGAGATGCCCGCCGCGGCGCCGTGCGCGCAGTCGATGACGATGTGCAGGCCGTCGAGCCGGGCATCCAGGGTGCGCAGCAGGTGCAGCAGATAGCGATCCTCCGCATCGGCGAAACGACGGATGCGCCCCACGCCGTCGCCCGTGGGCGCGAGCTTCTCCCCCGTGAGCGCCTGCTCGATGCGGTCCTCGACCTCGTCGGGCAGCTTCGTGCCGCCGAGCGAGAAGAACTTGATCCCGGTGTCGGGGGCGGGATTGTGCGACGCGGAGATCATCACGCCGAAGTCGGCGCGGATGCTGTCGATGAGGAACGCCGTGGCC
>DASSWY010000018.1:0-4770 GCA_035704325.1 Microcella sp.
CGCCGTGCGCCGCGGCCCGTGGTGGGGCTGGAGCGACGTGAAGCTCGGGCTCGAGTACCTGTTCGCGTTCGGCGACGTCGTCAGTGGCGGCCGGCGGGGCTTCTCGCGCGTCTACGCGCTGCCCGAGCAGGTGGGCCTCGCAGAACTGCACGAGCTCGCCGTGCCGCGCGCCGACGCCGAACGCGAGCTCGTGCGCCGCAGCACCGAGGCGCTCGGCATCGGCACGGTCGCCCTCATCGCCGACTACCACCGGCTCAAAGTCGCGCCCACCCAGGCGGCGCTGCGCGAGCTCGCCGACGCCGGTGTCGTCGAGCAGGTCACCGTCGACGGGTGGATGCGCGGTGCGCGCCCCGAAATCGTCTACCGCTATCGGGGCACCCGCCTCCCCCGCCGCATCGACGCCACCGCGCTGCTATCGCCGTTCGACCCCGTCGTGTGGTTTCGGCCGCGCACCGAGCGACTGTTCGACTTCCATTACCGCATCGAGATCTACACGCCCGCGCCGAAGCGGCAGTACGGCTACTACTCGCTGCCCGTGCTCATCGACGACGCGCTGGTCGGCCGCATCGACCTCAAGAGCGACCGTCAGGCGGGGGTGCTCCGCGTCCAGTCGGCCTGGACGGAGGACGGGGTGAACCCCGGCTGGATGGCCGAGCGAGTCGCCCCCGTGCTCGCTCAGGCGGCCGCGTGGCAGGGGCTCGGTGGCGTCAGCGTCGGCGAGCGAGGCAGCGCGATCGACGCGATTCGTGCATCCATCGCCCGCGAGGGCTAGAAGCGGCTCGAGTTTTCGATGAGGCGCTTCACGCGCGCGGGGATCGGCGGGTGGCTCGCGAACATGCGGTCGATGACGCCCGGCTTCATGGGGTCGCTGATCCACAGGTGCGCCATGGTCGAGTTCTGCCGCTTCATCGGCCGGGCGTAGTCGCCGAGCTTCTGCAGCGCGCTCGCGAGCGCCTCGGGGTCGCGGGTGGTGAGCGCGCCGGTCGCGTCGGCGAGGTACTCGCGCTGGCGCGAGACGGCGGCCTGGATGGCGGCGGCCGTCAGCGGCGCGATGATCATGGCCGCAAGACCCAGCACGAGCACGACGATGTTGCCGCCGTTGTTGTTGCGCCCGCCGCCGAAGAACGCCAGGCGCAGCAAGATGTCGGTGAGGAAGCCGACGAACACGACGAGGCCGAACACGATCGTCGAGACACGAATGTCGTAGTTCTTCACGTGCCCGATCTCGTGCGCCATGACGCCGGCGAGCTCGCGGTCGGTCATGATCTCCATCAGCCCGGTCGTCGCGGCGACCGAGGCGTGCTGCGGGTCGCGCCCCGTCGCAAACGCGTTCGGGGCGGGGTCGTCAACGATGTACACCTTCGGCATCGGCAGGCCCTCGGTGATCGCGAGGTTTTCGACGATGCGGTACAGCCGGGGATTATCGGCCTTCTGGATCTGCCGGGCGCCCGACATCGCGAGCGCCTGCGAGCCAGACGAGTAGTACTGGATCAGCACGTAGATCGTGGCACCGATGAGGGCACCGATCGTGATCGTGAAGCCGCTGCGGTACGCGAGGTCAAACAGGAACGCGATGCCCGCGATGAAGATCACGAACAGCACGATGATGAGCACCGTTTTGCGCTTGTTGGCAGCGATAGCGCTGTACACGGGTCAGCCCTCCTGGCTGGCAGACGCGGACAAGGCCGCGGACAGACTGAACGAAACGGCCCGGTGGATCAGAACTGCACCCGGGGCGGCTCAGCGATCGCGGCGGCGTCGGCGACCTCGAAGAAGTCGCGCTCGGTGAAGCCGAGGCCCCGCACGAACAGGGTGTTCGGGAACTGCTTGATCTTGACGTTGAGCTCGCGCACGCCGCCGTTGTAAAAGCGGCGCGACGCCTGAATCTTGTCCTCCGTGTCGACGAGCTCGCCCTGCAGCTGCAGGAAGTTCTGGCTCGCCTGCAGCTGCGGGTAGGCCTCGGCGACGGCGAAGATGCTCTTCAGCGCCGACTGCATGTGGTTCTCGGCGGCACTGGCCTCGGCGGGGCTGCCGGCGCTCAGCGTCTCGGCGCGCGCCTTCGTGACGCTTTCGAACACCTGCTTCTCGTGCGCGGCGTAGCCCTTGACCGCCTCGATGAGGTTCGGCAGCAGGTCAGCGCGGCGCTTGAGCTGCACGGTGATGTCGCTCCACGCCTCGTCGACGCGCACGTTCAGGGTGACGAGCGAGTTGTAGGTCGCCCAGAGGTAAATGCCCGCGATGATCGCGAGAACCACGATGACGCCAACGATGATGAGGAATTCCATGCGGTCAGCATAGGGCGCGGCCTGCCGCCGCGACAGAGTGCTCCCTATATGCCGGCTGTGCGCCGCGCGCCGCAGAGGGCGTGCCTCTGGGAATGCTGAAAGAATCGTCAGGCTCCCGGATCGAGGCGAGAGGGGAACCGATGCGGTCTGCCCGGCGCCGTCATGGCGCCCGCTGGCGACCGTCGCGGATGCTCGCCCTCGTTCTCGCACCGCTCGCGATCGCGACCGGTTTCGTTGCCGCCGGCCCCGCGCATCCCGCCGCCGCGGCCGTCAGCTGGCAGCTCGAGAACGACACCTTCATCGACGAAAACGTCGTGACCCTGCGCGGCACGAAAGATGTCGGAAGCACCATCGAGATTCGACGCGCCAACGCCAGCGGTATCGTCTGCCGCATCGACGACGAGGCGGCGACCTCGTGGAGCTGCCCGCCCCTGCAGGTACCTAACGGGGTCAACCAGTTCGTCGGCACCGAGACGCTCGACGACGACTCGACCGAGCCTCTGCCCACCCTGCGGCTGCGCGTCCTCGGGCCGCCGACCGTCAGCTCCGGCAGCAGCGGGCGCATCATCACCGCCGGCCGAGTCACGGGCCAGGGGCAGCCGGGCGCTCGCGTGCAGGTTCAGACAATCGGCGCCAACGGGCAGGTGACGCACGCGTGCCCCGACGTGCTGCCCGACGGATTCTGGTCGTGCGCCCTATCGGCAAGTAATGCCCCGACGGGCGAGTACACGGTGCGCGCGCGGCAAAACCTGCCGTCGCTCGGCCCGGAGTTTTCGGTGTTCAGCGGCGCCGTGCCGATGACGCTCGACCGCGAGGCACCCCCCTCGCCCACCGTCACCAGCCCCACGCCGGGGCAGGTGCTGACCGAACCACGCGCTCTCGTGACCGGACGCGGCGAAGCCGGGTCGGGCATCCAGGTTTTCGTCAACGGTGAGCAACGCTGCCAAACCGGCACCACCTCGAGCGGTGACTGGCAGTGCAGCGTCGCGTTCGATGGCTCGGGCGACTGGACGATTCAGGCCCTGCAGCGCGACGTTGCGGGTAACTTCAGCGCGCCATCACCGCGGCTAATCGTGACCGTGTCGGGGGGCGCGACAGCGGTACCCACACCCGAACCGGGAACCCCCACCCCGCGCCCCACCCCGGGCGACACCGACTCACCCGCCCCCGCGCCGCCGCCGAGCGAGAGCCCGACGCCCGGCGACACCCCGAGCCCCGAGCCCTCGCCGCCGGGCGGAGGCGGGGAGGCCCCGGCCGTTCCGCCCGAGTTCTCAGACGAGCCGGTCGGCGACCCGACCGCAACGACGTGGGGCACGCCCACGACATTCGGCGCGTCGCTTCCGACCGCAAGCGCGGTCTGGGCCAGTGGCGGGTGGGGAATCGGTCTGCTGATCGGCGTCTGCTATCTGCTGCTCGTCGCGCTGCCGATGCGGCTCGCCACCCGCGCCGCGCTGCCGCGCCTGTTGCCGGTCGGGTTCCGGCTCACCGGGCGCAATAACCGTGCAGCCGTGCACGACGACGAACCCGTATTGCCGCCCTGGGTCGTCGGCGTCGGCGTGCTCGCGGGGGCGAGCCTCGTCGCGGCGCTTGCCGGTGGTGTCGACTTCGAGGTGCGCTACGTGCGCCTGATGGCCGCGATTGGCTTAGGGCTCGTGCTGCTCAACCTGCTGGCCGTCGTCGTGCCCGCCCGACTGACCGGAGCCGCCACCCGTGCGATCGTGACCGAGCGCTTCCTGCCGTCCATGCTCGTCGCGGCGACGCTTGCCGCCCTGCTGTCGCGCATCGGTGACCTCCGGCCCCCCATCGTCATCGGGGTACTTGTCGCTACCTCGATCGTCGGCGCCGTGCCGCGCGCGGCGCGGGCGGGCGTGGCGGTCGCCCAGACGACGGGGGTGGCGCTGCTGGCACTGATCGCGTGGGCGCTGCACGACCTCCTCACGCCCGCGACCGGGTTCTGGGCCAACCTCGCGGCAGAGACCACTGCGGCGATCGCCCTCGGCGGGCTCGGATCGATCGTGTTGCTGCTCTTGCCGGTCGGGCCCTTCCCGGGCAGAGCGTTGTATGCCGTGTCACGGGTCGGCTGGGCGATCGTGACCGTGCTCACGGCCGCGATCGGCGCGGCGATCGCGGTCTCGGGCGAGCAGTTTCCGATGGTGCCGCTGCTCGGCGTCGCGGCGGTCTTCGCCGCGGTGAGCTGCGCGGCCTTTGCCTGGACCCGCTGGGTTGAGCCGAACCTGCGCTGAGCGCGGGCCGAATCAGCGCCGCGCGCGTCGTGGTAACCCGGGTGGGACTCGAACCCCGTGGCGCGTATCAGCGCCACGCGTGTCGTCGTACCCCGACTGGGACTCGAACCCCGTGGCGCGTATCAGCGCCACGCGTGTCGTCGTACCCCGACTGGGACTCGAACCCAGACTGAAGCGATTTTAAGTCGCCTGCCTCTGCCATTGGGCTACCGGGGCGCGCCCCCAGCCTAGACAGGTGGGGG
>DASSWY010000029.1:0-4958 GCA_035704325.1 Microcella sp.
GACCGTGACGACGTCGTGCCCCGCCGCAGCGAAGACGCTCGTGTCGTCGGTGTGCCCGGTCGACGCGCCCGCAATCGCGGCGCGATAGGCCGCAAAGGGGAAACCCTGCGGCGTCTGCAGCACCGCGAGCCGCGAACGGTCGGCGACGCGCTCGACGCTGTCGGCGCCGTCGGTCTCGGCGACAGTGTCGATCATCGGCAGCGCGGGAACCACGCCCGCATCGCTCGCGCGTACGCGCTCGGCGACCCGCGCGAAGACGGCGCTCGGGGTTAGCGCGCGGGCGGCGTCGTGAATGAGCACCACGTCGAGCGCACCATCCACATCGGCGGCGGCGAGCGCCGCGACACCCGCGGCGACCGAGTCTTGCCGCTCGGCGCCGCCGGCGACGACGGTTGCGTAGCCCGGTGCGATAACGCGATCGGTGATCGCGGTGGCCGCATCCACCCGGATGCTCGGGGCCACGACGACAACGCGCGCCGCCTCATCGAGGCGCGCGATCGCCGTCAGGGCGTGCTCGAGAAGAGTGGCGCCGCCGAGCTCGACGAACGCTTTCGGCTCGGCGGCGCCCAGGCGGGTCCCGCTTCCCGCGGCGACGACGACTATGCCGAGGCGCACGTCGGTGTGGGCCGGCGACGCGTCGCTATCGCGGGAGGGAGTGCTCACGTCGGGCGAGTCTCGACAGAGAGGGGCCGCCTCGCTTAGGAGGCGAGCACCTCGTCGAGCACGCTCGACGCCTTCTCTTCGTCTGTCTTCTCGGCCAGCGCGAGCTCGGAGATCAAGATCTGGCGAGCCTTGGCCAGCATGCGCTTCTCGCCGGCGCTGAGGCCGCGGTCTTGGTCGCGGCGCCACAGGTCGCGCACGACCTCGGACACCTTGATGACATCGCCCGAGGCGAGCTTTTCGAGGTTCGCCTTGTAGCGACGCGACCAGTTCGTGGGCTCTTCGGTAAACGGGGCGCGCAGCACCTCGAACACCTTGTCGAGACCCTCTTGGCCGATCACGTCGCGAACGCCGACCAGGTCGACGTTGTCAGCAGGAACCTCGATCGTGAGGTCGCCCTGGGTGACGTTCAGCTTGAGATAGATCTTCTCGACGCCCTTGATGGTTCGGGTCTTGACTTCGGTGATGGTCGCCGCACCGTGGTGCGGGTAAACGACCGTTTCTCCGACAACAAATTGCATGGGTGGTGGTCCTTCCGCAGAACTCCTATTCTACCACAGGAATTTCTCAGCAACTCGGCCAGACCGCGGGTTCGCCGAGGGGAGGGCCGGGCCACGATGACCCTCGTAGACCGCTAGACTGGCGGAGGTCGCGCCCACGCAGGCGGGCTACGCCCGGCCAGCGACCGCCGAATTCGACGGGCACTGGAGGCAATACGTGAACACTCGCATGGCGGCAACCATCGCCCTCGCAGCGGCGATCATGGTCGGCGCGAGCGGCTGCACCTTCGCGGCCAACATCGCCACGCAGAAGCCGTACGACCCGTCCGACGGCGTCGGCACCACCCTCGGCCCCGTCTCGGTGCGCAACGTGCTGCTCATCACCGATGAGGGAAACAACCTGAACCTGGTGGTGACGGTGGCCAACAACTCTGACGAGGTCATCGACCTGCAGGTCGAGTGGAACCTCGACCGCACCGAGGGCCAAGAGTTCATCGAACTCGACCCGATGTCGTTGACCGAGCTGGGCGGCCCCGACGAGCAGCGCATCGTCATCGACGGCACCGACGTGGTCGTCGGCAGCCTCGTTCCGATCTTCTTCACCTACGAGGGCGCTGAGGGCAGCCAGGTTCAGGTACCGGTACTCGACGGCTCGCTGCCCGAGTACGAACTGTACGTACCGCCGGTGACCCCCGAGAGCGACTAACGCCCGCGTCGCCGAGGCGAGCCGACACGCGCCACCGCGACGCGACGCGGCGCTACGCCTCGAAGCGGTAGCCGAGGCCGCGAACGGTGACGAGCATCCGCGGGTGCGACGGGTCAGGCTCGATCTTCGAGCGCAGCCGCTTCACGTGCACGTCGAGGGTCTTGGTGTCGCCAAAGTAGTCGGCGCCCCACACCCGGTCGATGAGCTGCCCGCGGGTGAGTACGCGGCCGGCGTTGCGCAACAGCAGCTCCAACAGCTCGAATTCCTTGAGCGGCATGGCCACCTCGCGCCCGTCGACGGTGACCTGGTGACGGTCGACATCCATGCGCACGATTCCCGCCTCGAGGATGCTGTCGTCCAGGTCATCCTCGTCGACGCGGCGACGCAAAACGGCCCGGATGCGCGCGAGCAGTTCGCGGGTCGAATACGGTTTCGTGACGTAGTCATCGGCCCCCAGCTCGAGCCCCACGACAATGTCGACCTCACTGTCCTTCGCGGTCAGCATGATGATCGGCACCGTCGAGCGTTGGCGTAGCTCGCGGCAGACCTCGGTTCCGGCGAGGCCCGGCAGCATGAGATCGAGCAGCACCAGGTCGGCTCCCGCTCGGTCGAACTCGGCGAGCGCCGTGTGGCCGTCGGCGGCGAGCTGCGTCTCGTAACCCTCTCGGGTGAGCAGGTACGACAGGGGCTCGGAGAGCGAGGCTTCGTCTTCGACGATGAGGATGCGGGTCATGCGCGCGCTTTCTTCTTCGGGGTGAATTCCGGCTGCGCCTCGGCGGCGAGCGGAAGACGGATGGTGAACGTCGATCCGTGACCGGCCTGCGACCAGACGCGCACGTCTCCGCCGTGGTTCTGCACGACGTGCTTGACGATCGACAGGCCGAGGCCCGTGCCGCCCGTGGCGCGAGACCGCGCCTGGTCGACCCGGAAAAAACGCTCGAACACGCGGTCGAGTTCATCGTCGGGAATGCCGACGCCCTGGTCGGTGACCGCGATCTCGACGATGTCGTCGGTGCGCGACACGCCTATGCCGACGCGCGACGGCTTGGTTGAGTACTGAATCGCGTTGGCAATGAGGTTGTGCACGGCGGTCACGAGCATCGCCTCGTCGCCCATGACGCGCGCCTTCTTCGCGCCGCCGCTGACCAATTGGATGCCACCCGCCTCGGCCGCGACCCGGTTCTTGTCGATCGCTGCGGCGATGACGGTGTCGACGTCGACCTCGACCGGGTCGGTGAGCGCGTTCGCGGCCTGCAGGCGCGACAGCTCGATGATCTCCTGCGTCATCTCGGCCAGCCTCGCCGACTCGGTCTGCAGGCGGTCGGCAAACTTGCGCACCTGCTCGGGGTCGTCGGAGGCGTGCTCGAGCGCCTCGGCGAGCAGCCCGACGGCGCCAATCGGCGTCTTCAGCTCGTGGCTGATGTTGGCCACGAAGTCGCGGCGCACTGCCTCGAGCCGGTGCGCCTCGGTGCGGTCGTCGGCGATGAGCAGCATGAACCGGGTGCCGAGCGGGGCCACGCGCACGCTCAGCCGCAACTGCGCATCGCCCAGCGGGCCGCGCACGAGCTCGAGGTCTTCCGTGACCGCGTCGCCGCTGCGGCGCACACGATCGACCAGGTCAACGAGGCGCGAGTGCACGAGCGCCCGGTGCCAGACGAGGCCGAGGGCGTGCGCGCCGGGAGATGTCTTGATGACCGTGTTCGACGCATCCAGAACAACGGCCGCCGACTCAAGCGCATCGATCACCTGGTCGACGCCGTCAGGAACCGACGACGTTGCCACCTGCGCGGCGCGCTGACCGCGCCTCGCCGCCGCGATGACGATCGCAACGGCACCGCCCCCGAGGATCGCGCCGAGCAGCAGCGACAGGGGAACCAGCAGAGCCGACTCCATGGGGATCAGCGTACTGACCGTGAGACCGACACCCGCACCGCCAGCGGGCCGGGAACCCCCACTGGGAGTAGAGTTCATCGCTCAGACACCCCGCGTTTACCTCAGCCGGACACTGTGGGCGAGTCTGTGCACGACCCCCAATTGAGACGAGGACGAGTCCGATGCGCGAAGTTTTCCAGCAAGAGCTGGCCGAGGTGCAAGAGCGCCTCGTCGAGATCGCCACGCTGGTCGCCGAATCGATCGACAACGCCACCCGCGCCTTCAACGAGGTCAACGTCGCGCTCGCCGAACAGGTGATTGAGGACGACGACAAGATCGACGCCGCGGCAGCCGAACTCGACGAGCTGGCCATCAATATCCTCGCCCGCCAGCAGCCGGTCGCCCGCGACCTCCGCATCGTCGTGAGCGCCCTGCGCATCAGCGCCTCGCTCGAGCGCATGGGCGACATGGCCGAGCACATCGCCCAGCTGTCGCGCTACCGGTTCCCCGACAAGGTGGTGCCGAAGAGCCTGCGCCCCACCTTCGTCGAGATGGGCGCGGTCGACGTCGCCATCGCGCGCAAGCTCGTCGAGCTGCTGCGCACCGAAGACGTGGCACTCGCCGAAGAGATTCGCAACGACGACGACAAGGTCGATGCACTGCACCTCAGCGTCTTCGACAAGGTGCTCGGTGAGACCTGGAAGGGCGAGGCCATCGACACGGTCGACGCCACGCTCGCCTCGCGCTACCACGAGCGCTTCGCCGACCACGCCGTCTCGATCGCCAAAAAGGTGCAGTACCTGGCGACCGGCGACTGGGTGCCAGCCGACGCCTAATCGCTCGCGCTGAGCCGCCCGCGGCGCTAGATCAGCGGAAACTGCTGGGCGACGCGCGCCGTGACGAGCTCGCCGGCGCGGCCACCCACGGCCGGGGCGAGTTCGAGAACCGCGATGCTGCGCAGTTCGAGGCGCTCGCCACGATCCACGCGGTCGTAACTCTCGGGTACCGGCACGTGGGGCAGGTAGCCCAGGCCCGCCAGCGTCGGGTCGGCGACGCGCACTCCCAGCTCGCGCAGACCCATGACCAGGGTGCGGTGCGCGCGCGTCAGAGAACCGTCATCGTCGAGCAGCGTGGCGGGGCGCGCATCCTCGCCCAATTCGTCGTCGTCGCCGCCCGTGGCCTCGAAGGGGCCGTGACTGGCGTACGCGAGCTCCACCTCG
>DASSWY010000067.1:0-4034 GCA_035704325.1 Microcella sp.
GCGCCACCGGGGTGCGGGCATCGACGAGGCGTTCGCGGCGGTGGGGCGGGCGCTGCCGGGGGCGCGGCCGCAGCGGTTCCTGGTCGACGCGGTACGGCGGGTCGCGGGGGCGTAGCATCGCCGCGGCGCGCCGGGACGTCTCGCGCCCAGAATCTGAGAGTCTGTCGACGTGACCGAACTCAGCGGATTCGTGCCCCTCGGATTTCTCTTCGTCGTCCTGCTCTGGGCGGGCGTCATCGCCATCATCGCCATCGTGACCTACCAGGTGATCTGGCGCGCCGTGCGGCGGGGATTGCGCGAGTACTACGGGCCCGAGCGTCCGCCTTCGCGATCGGGCGGGGAGTAGGTCGCGCGGCCTCCTTCACAGTCCAACCGTCCGGCGCTGCGCTCCGGGTCGAGGAACGCCGTGACAGCGGAGGCGCGATCTGATGCAGAGTGCGTTCATGACCGGACGTTTCCGCACCGTGGTCCAGCGCGACAGTGCCCTCATCGAGGATGCCGATCGTCAGTTCATCGAAGCCCTCGGCCCGGCAATACGGCGCCAAGTGTGGTTGCGCTTCGAGACGCCTGACTCTGCAGCGAAAGGAGTGGTGATTCAGCTCGACCAGCTCCCCGTGTCCGCTCCGCCCGATGCGGCGGCCGCTCTGACCAATGTCATGGAAGCTGTGCTCCAGCAGGGCGAGTTCACCACGGTGTCGCCCGTGTTCGAGCGCAGTGGTGGGCCCGAGCCCACCACGCGTGACCGCGAATGGATGCACGCGGTCCACCTCGCTGCCGACCGCGCGGGACTCGAGATCGGTCTCGTCCTCATCAGCCACAGCCGGGGAGTTCGTGCGTACGTCGAGCGTCCTGATGGTTAGTCCACTACGCTTAGTCCGCATGAGGCTACAGGTGAACGTGCACGAGGCGAAGACGCGCATGTCTGAGCTGCTCTCGCGCGTCGAAGCCGGAGACGAGGTGATCATCGCGCGCGCGGGACACCCCGTCGCGACCCTGGTCGCCATCGCCGCGCCGCCCGCCCGCGAACTGGGATTCGTCGAGGGCTTCACCGTGTCTGACTCGTTCTTCGACCCCCTGCCCGACGACGAGGTCGCGGTGTGGGAGGGGGCGTGACCCGGGCGCTGCTGCTCGACACGCACGTGCTGCTGTGGGCGCTGGCGCAGCCCCGGAAGCTGTCACCATCGGCCCGGTCATTGCTTTCTGACCGAAGCATTGACCTGGTCGTTTCGGCGGCCAGTGCGTGGGAGATCGCGACGAAACACCGAATCGGAAAACTACCCGGGGCTGCAGGCGTGATCGGCGACCTCGACCGGCATCTCGACCGGCTCGGAGCCCAACACCTGTCAATCACGACGGCCCACGCCCTGACCGCCGGACTGCTTGACTGGGACCACCGCGACCCGTTTGATCGCATGCTCGCCGCCCAGGCGCGCCTCGAGCAGCTGTCCCTCATGACGATCGACCCGGTCTTCGACGAGCGTGTCGAACTCACTGTCGTGCCAGCCTGACCGGTTTCGGCGCATTCTCGAGGGCCTCCGCGGCCGAAACCTTGATTTCTCCTATGAATAGGAGGAAGGTGAGTAGAGCACGGTGACCGAGACGACACGATCAGAAGGACCGACCATGGCCCCGAAAACTGCTCACATGACCGACGCACGGCGCGCGCTGATCGTTGCGGCGAGCATCCTTGCCCTGGCGCTCTCTGGATGCGCGGGCGGCGCCGCCGACAGCGACCCGCCACCCACAGACACCGAGACCACGGCGCCCGCCGATGGCGGCGACGCGGGTGACGAGGACAGCGACGGCGACGCCGGCGATGAAGGAGACGGCGACGCGGGCGACGGCGGCGAGGTGGCCTCGCTCGGCACGATCACGATCGGCACGACCATCTACCAGGTCGTCGAGTCGATCAACTGCGAGCTGCGCGAGTCAGACCTCGCGACCCCGGTGATCGACATCACCGCGATCGGCGTGTCGAGTGCGGGGGAGGAGGCGCTGTTCTTCGCCTACACCGACGAGGTGGGCGGCGTCGCCGACAGCAGAGTCGACTACGCGGGCCCCGAGGGCATCTACTCGTCGGAGCCCGGTGCGGCGACCTTCACCTACAGCGACGGCATCGTCAACGGGGCGAGCACCATCGTCGACGAGGCTGAGACCGAGACGCTGATGGCGCAGTTCCGGTTCGAGCTGCCCGCCGAACTGCAGGAGTGCTGATAGTTCGGTTCCCGCGACGGGAGGGCTGGCGTTGGCGTTAGCCGGACGTGCGGTCGCGCGCGCCCACTCACGAATCTGCGTCGTCGACCTGCCGTCGCCAGAATGTATCTCGTCGATAGTGAGAGGCGGCGTGGTCTCGTAGTTGCGAAATCGCTCTCGATCAGTGACCCCCAGATTGCCCGCGGCGTTTCCCTTGACTGAGCTAACCGTAGGCGTCCTAACCAAGCATTGGTCGCGGGGGAGCTGCGAGCGCTTCACGCCAACGTTACAACGTGCTGAATAAGGCGGTTGACGCGACAAGCTCGCACCTGCACTCGCTTGCCGGGAGACGTTGCCATTATGCGAATGTCAGGTGCAAACTGAGCAGAGTCCGGTTACCAAGGTGACGCGATCAGAAAGACGAACCAGGATTCTCGAAAATGCCCGTAGTTCTGGGGTGAGGATTTTCCTTACCATCGCGTCGAGCATCCTGGCTGTGACCGTTTCCGGGTGCGCGGGCGGCGCCGCGGACATCGCCCAACCTGCGACGGACACGGAGGCTACCGCCCCCGCTGCGAGCGGCGATTCTGACGGGAACGGAGACGGTGCGTCAATTGGCACCTTTACGGTGGGCGAGATCGTTTACGACGTCGTGAACGGCGTCGTCGACAGCTTCGTCTCTTATGAGGGCTCCACAGGCACGGACTACTCGACTCTCGGGGCGGCCACATTCTTGGCTACCGGTACAACTGTGTCCGGCTCTAGTGCGATTGTCGACGAGACCGGCGCTGAGACACTGATGACGCAGTTCAGATTCGATGTTCCGAGCGAGCGGCAAGAGTGTTGACGCCGGCGTGACACCGGCGCACGTCGGTGGTCGTCAGTAGCGTGAGGGTATGTACCTTCTCGATGCCCCCGACGGCGGCCGATTGCTCGTCACGTCCGCGAGCGACCTGAACCTCGCCGCCGAGTGCGAGTTTGGCTTCGCGCGCACCGCCGACGTGCGCTTCGGCCGCATCGAGGCCGTCGACGACGTGCTCGACGCGATGGGCGAGCGCACCATCGTCATGGGCAACGCGCACGAGGCGCGGCTCATCGAGCACTATCGGGGTCAGGGGTCTCTCGTCGAGATCGAGCGGGCCGGGCGCAACGTCGAGAGTCTGCTCGCCGCGCAGGCAGCGACGCTCGAAGCGCTTCATGCCCGCACCGACATGGTCGTTCAGGCCACGTTCTTCGACCCCGCGCACGGGCCCGACCTCGCCCCCGGCGTGGGGCTCGCCTTCATCGGATACGCCGACTTCCTGGAGCACCGCGGCGATGGCGTCTACCGCGTGCTCGACAGCAAGCTCGCCCGCCGGGCCAAGGTGACCGCGCTGATGCAGTTGGCGGCATACGCCGAGCAGCTCGAGCGCCTGGGCGTGCCCGTCGACCCCGAGACCGGGCTGATCCTCGGCGACGACAGCCTGAGCATCCACCGCCTCGACGACATCTCGCCGGTGCATCGCCGCCAACGCGACCGGATGCACGCCCTCCTCCGCGACCGCGCCACCGCCACCGAGGCGGTCGCCTGGCGCGCGTCAGGTCTCGCGCACTGCGGCAAGTGCGCCTGGTGCGCCGACGCCATCGCCCGCCACGACGACGTCTGGCAGACGTACGGGCTGCGCGGCAGCCAGTGGCAGAAGCTCGCCGAGGCGGGCATCACCACGATGTCCGACCTCGTCGGGCACTCCGGCGCGGTCGCGGGCATTCCGCAGCGCACCCTCGACGCCCTGCGCGCGCAGGCCGCGCTGCAGGTACGGGCCGCCGCCGGCGACCCCGCGCCGCCCGTGGAATTGGTGGAC
>DASSWY010000185.1:0-9168 GCA_035704325.1 Microcella sp.
TTCCAGGGCCTCAACGGCACCCGAGACGTCACCCTTGATGATGAGGTTGAGCGACTCGACCTTGCCGTCTTCGAGGGCCTTCGTGAAGTCCTCGAGGCTGATGCGCTTGCGCGCCTTCGCCAGCATGGCGTTGCGCTCGGCAGCCTCACGCTTCTCAGCAATCTGACGGGCCGTGCGGTCGTCGTCGGTGACGATGAAGGTGTCACCGGCGCGCGGAACGCTCGACAGGCCCTGCACCTGAACGGGGCGCGAGGGGTAGGCCTCGGCCACCCGCTCGCCGTTCTCGTCGGTCATGGCGCGAACGCGGCCGTACGCGGTACCCGCGACGATCGCGTCACCCACGCGCAGGGTTCCGGCCTGAATCAGCACCGTCGCCACCGCACCGCGGCCCTTGTCGAGCTTGGCCTCAATGGCCGAGCCGCGTGCAAGGCGGTTGGGGTTCGCGCGCAAATCGAGGCCAGCATCCGCCGTGAGCAGAACGGCATCGAGCAGCTCGGTGATGCCCTTCTTCTGCAGAGCAGACACGTCGATGAACATGACGTCGCCGCCATACTCTTCGGCAACGAGGCCGTATTCGGTCAACTGCTGACGCACCTTGGCGGGGTTCGCACCCTCTTTATCGACCTTGTTGACGGCGACCACGATCGGCACGTTCGCGGCCTGGGCGTGGTTCAACGCCTCAACCGTCTGGGGCATGATGCCGTCGTCGGCCGCGACCACGAGGATTGCGACGTCGGTCACCTGCGCACCACGGGCACGCATGGCGGTGAACGCCTCGTGACCCGGGGTGTCAATGAAGGTGATGGCGCGTTCGATCTCTTCGTGCTCGGTCCAGACCTGGTACGCACCAATGTGCTGCGTGATGCCGCCGGCCTCGCCCGCGACGACGTTCGCCTCGCGAATGGCGTCGAGCAGCTTGGTCTTACCGTGGTCGACGTGGCCCATGACGGTGACCACGGGCGGGCGAATGACGAGGTCGTCCTCGTCGTCCACCTCGTCGAGGTCGATGTCGAAGGCCTCGAGGAGCTCCTTGTCCTCGTCCTCCGGCGACACGATCTCGATCTTCCAGCCGAGCTCTTCGCCGAGCACCTCGAAGGTCGCACCGTCGAGAGACTCGGTTGCGGTCGCCATCTCACCGAGGTGGAACAGCACCGTCACGAGGTTGCCGGGAGGGCAGCTCATGCCGGTCGCGTTTTCCAGCTTGTCGGCGAAGTCGGTGATGGATGCGCCCTGGCGCAGTCGGATCGTCGTCTTGCCATCGCCGCGGGGAACGCTGACGCCGCCTACCGACGGGGCCTCCCGCATCTCAAACTCTTGCCGCTTCGTCCGCTTCGACTTGCGGGCGCGGCTCTTGCCACCACCGCGACCGAAGGCACCAGCGGTACCACCACCGGGGCCGCGACCGCGACCGCCGCCGCGGAAACCGCCGCCGCCACCTGCGGGAGCGCCGCCACCCGGACGGAACCCGGGCGAGCCCGGAGCGGGGCGTGCGCCACCGCCCTGACGGGTCTGGAAGGGCGCGCTGCCACGACCGGGGGCACCCTGGCGGGGAGCACCGGGACGCGGAGCACCCGGGCGCGGAGCGCCGGGACGCGGCGGGCGCGGGATCGCCCCACCGGCGCCACCGGGACGGGGCATGCCCTGCGAGGACGAGAACGGGTTGTTGCCCGGGCGGGGCGTGCCGGGGCGCGCCATTCCCTGGGTGGAACTGAAGGGGTTGTTGCCGGGGCGCGGCGTGCCGGGTGCTGCCGGCTTGGATGCGCCGGGCTTCTCGCCGGGGGCGTCAGCCGGCGCGGCGGCCGGGGCCTCCGCGGGTGCTGCCGGGGCCGCGGGTGCGGCGGGCTCTGCCGCGGCGGGCACCTCGGGTGCCGGAGCCGGCGCCGGCGCGGGCTTCGGGGCTGCCTTGGCAGCGGGCTTCGCCGCGGGCGCGGCCTCAGCGTCGGCGACGGGCTTGGCGCCGTCGGCCTCGAGGGCAGCGCGTAGCTTGCGAGCCACGGGCGGTTCGATCGTCGACGACGGGCCCTTGACGAATTCGCCGAGAGCCTTCAACTTCTCTAGCGCTTCTTTACTCGATACTCCGAACTCGCTCGCGATTTCGTGTACGCGTGGTTTTCCAGCCACTTTTCTCCTGTCTGGGCCCGCACCCGGACAGGGTGGGACCACTAATGGTGGACGGGTCTCATTTCGAGCCGCTCATCAGTTGTCCATGTGCCGATCAGCCTGTTCTCTCGAGGATCCGGAGGATCCGTACAGTGCCAGAAGCCCTGCCGCATCGAGCGGCGCGGAGACCCTCAGCGCTCGGGCAAAAGCCCGGCGCGTGGTCGCCGCCTCGATGCAGTCGCGGGTGCCGTGCACCCACGCGCCCCGGCCAGGAAGACTGGCCTGAGCGTCCACGGCGAGCTCACCGCCGCGCGCGACACACCGAACGAGTTCGGAGCGAGGTGCGCGCTGGCGACAGCCGACGCAGGTTCTGACGGGTTCCATTGTATCCCCCTCACCCTTCACCGCCTCACCGACCCTCGGAACACACGCGATGCGTTTGTTCCTTCGGCGCAAAAATCGCTATTCAGCGAGTCACTCGTCCATGACCGAATCGGGCTGAATATCGATTTTCGCGCCCGTCAACTTTGCGGCGAGGCGAGCGTTCTGACCCTCTTTCCCGATGGCCAGCGACAGCTGGTAGTCGGGAACGAGCGCGCGAACGGCCTTCGTGTCGGGGTTGATGACAAAGGCGTCCGTCACCTTGGCGGGCGACAGCGCACTCTTCACGAAGGTGGCGAGGTCGTCCGAGTAGTCGACGATGTCGATCTTCTCGGTACCGAGTTCCTCGGTGACCGATCGAACCCGCTGCCCGAGCTCTCCGATGCAGGCACCCTTCGCGTTCACGCCGGGCTCCGTGGCGCGCACGGCGATCTTTGTGCGGTGCCCCGCCTCGCGCGCGAGTGACACGATCTCGACGACACCCGAGGCGATCTCGGGCACGTGCAGCGCAAACAGACGTCGCACGAGTGAGGGGTGGGTGCGGCTGACCGTGATCGACGGCCCCTTCAGGCCCTTCGACACGCTCGTGACGTAGACCCGGATGCGCGCGCCGTGCGGGTACTGCTCGCCCGGTA
Source organism: Microcella sp. (assembly GCA_035704325.1). Taxonomy (GTDB): domain Bacteria; phylum Actinomycetota; class Actinomycetes; order Actinomycetales; family Microbacteriaceae; genus Microcella. Next base: position 3,117 of record DASSWY010000185.1, read on the forward strand.
CCTGCTCTTCGGGCGGGAGAATGGCTTCGACGGTGCCGAGGTCAATGTGCACCATGCGGGGGTTGGGGCCCTGCTGAATCACGCCGGCGACGATGTCGCCCTCGCGGCCCTTGAACTCACCGAGCACGCGATCGTCGCCGATATCGCGCAGGCGCTGGTTGATGACCTGCTTGGCGGCGAAGGCCGCGATGCGGCCGAAGTCGTCGGGGCTGTCGGGGGCCTCGCCGATCAGATTGCCCTCGTCGTCGTGCTCGGGCACGTACACAGTGATGTGCCCCGTCTTGCGGTCGAGTTCGACGCGCGGCTGGGGTTCAGTGTCGTCGCCCCGCCGGTCGTCGCTACCCGTGTGCTTCAGGTAGGCGGTCAGCACCGCCTGCTCAATGATCTGCACGAGCTCATCGAACGGGATCTCCCGCTCACGCTCCATCATCCTTAGGACGGCCAGGTCGATGTCCACGGTCGGTACCTCCGCTATTCGGTTGCGATCCCGGATGCAGGACGTCGCGTCCGGGGAAGACCTACCGTACTAGACCGAGCACGGCTCAGCGGGCGTCGCGGAGAGCGCCCAGCACCTCGTGCAGCGCCAGCTCGACGCGCTCACCCGAGCGGCGATCCCAGAACTCGACGCGACCCTCAGCGGCTCCCCTGCCCACAATGACGATCAGCGGCACCCCGATGAGCTCGGCGTCGCCGAACTTCACGCCCGGTGACACCTTGGGGCGGTCGTCGAAGAGCGTGTCGTAGCCGGCACCGTCGAGTTCGCTGACGAGCGTCTCGGCGATGTCGTAGACCGCCGCGTCCTTGCCCGTCGCCACGACGTGCACGTCGAAGGGCGCAACCGAGCGCGGCCAGAGAAGCCCGCGCTCGTCGTTGTTGCCCTCGGCGATCGCCGCAAGGATGCGTGTGACGCCGATGCCATACGAGCCCATGGTGACGGTGACGAGCTTGCCGTTCTCGTCGAGCACCTTCAGCTCGAGCGCCTCGGCGTACTTGCGACCGAGCTGGAAGACGTGTCCGATTTCCATGCCGCGGGCAAGCTCGACCGGCCCTGAGCCGTCGGGTGCCGGGTCGCCAGCGCGCACCTCGGCGATGTCGACCACGCCGTCGGCGACGAAGTCGCGGCCCGCGACCAGGTGGAACACGTGCTTCTCGTGTGCGTTGGCGCCCGTGACCCATGCGGTGCCATCCACGACGCGCGGGTCGACCAGGAAGCGGATACCGGTGACCGAGCCGTCGGTGCCGAGCACGGGGCCCGAGTCGCTCCAGGGGCCGATGTAGCCCTTGACGAGCCCCGGGTGCTTCGCGAAGTCCTCGTCGGTGGCGGCCTCGACCGCGGCGGGGGCGAACACGACCTCGGCGCGCTTCATGTCGACATCGCGATCGCCCGGCAGTCCGACGATGACCAGCTCGGAGGTGCCATCCAGGTGGGTGAGCCGCAGCACCACGTTCTTCAGCGTGTCGGCGGCCTCCCACGCACGATCGTCGCGGGCGTGCCGCTCGTTCGCGAGGGCCACGAGCGTGGCGATCGTCGGGGTGTCGGGCGAGTCGAACACGACGGGGGCCGGCTGCCCCTCGATGGGCAGGGGCTCGGGTCGAGGGGTGCGGTACGCCTCCACGTTGGCGGCGTAGCCGCCCGCCGAGCGCACGAAGGTGTCCTCGCCGATGGCGGTCGGGTGCAGAAACTCCTCGCTCCGCGAGCCGCCCATCGCACCCGCATCGGCCTGCACGATGACGTACTCCATGCCAAGACGCGTGAAGATGCGCTCGTAGGCGTCGCGCTGGGCCTGGTACGAGGCATCCAGACCCGCATCGGTGTAGTCGAACGAATACGCGTCCTTCATCGAGAACTCGCGGCCGCGCAAGAGGCCCGCGCGGGGTCGCGCTTCGTCGCGGTACTTGTCCTGAATCTGGAAGATCGTGAGCGGCAGGTCTTTGTACGACGAGTACAGGTCCTTCACGAGCAGCGTGAAGACCTCCTCGTGCGTGGGCGCGAGGAGGTAGTCGGCGCCCTTGCGATCCTGCAACCGAAAGATGCCGTCGCCGTACTCTGTCCAGCGGCCGGTCGCCTCGTACGGGTCGCGGGGCAAGAGCGCCGGAAAGTGCACCTCTTGGGCGCCCGCCGCCGCCATTTCCTCCCGGATGATCGCCTCAATATTCCGGCGCACGCGCAGGCCCAGCGGCAACCAGGCGAACACGCCCGGGGCTTGGCGGCGAATGTAGCCGGCGCGAACGAGCAAGCGGTGGCTTGTCACTTCGGCGTCGGCCGGGTCCTCGCGGAGGGTGCGGACGAAGAGCTGGCTCAGACGAGTGGTCACAAGGATCCAGCGTACCGGCGAGATTTCCCGCGCCACGACGGCCAGGACGGTGGAATTCGAGCCGGATTCGCGTGAGAATGACCGGAGGGCCTGCGAGCGACGGCAAGGGGGGCTTGTTGCGCTCGCAGGCCCGCTCGAAAACTATCGCGGTGGCACGCGCTCACTTCAGTCCCCTATCGGGGGGCGTGACGCTGCGCGAGGCCGCCCCACGCAGATGCTACGAGGTGACGACCTGCGGCTCGCCGACGGGCGCGTCCGGCATCTCGGCGGCGATGCGATTCGCCTCCTCAATGAGCGTCTGCACGATCTCGGACTCGGGCACGGTCTTGATCACCTCACCCTTGACGAAGATCTGGCCCTTGCCGTTGCCGGACGCGACGCCCAGGTCGGCCTCGCGCGCCTCACCGGGGCCGTTGACAACGCAACCCATGACGGCGACGCGCAGCGGCACGGTCATGCCCTCAAGCCCCTTCGTGACGTCTTCTGCGAGCGTGTAGACGTCGACCTGGGCGCGGCCGCACGAGGGGCACGACACGATCTCGAGCTTGCGCTCACGCAGGTTCAGGCTCTCAAGAATCTTCAGCCCGACCTTGATCTCTTCGGCCGGCGGTGCCGACAGCGAGACGCGAATCGTGTCGCCGATGCCCTCGCTCAACAGGATGCCGAAGGCCGTCGCGCTCTTGATGGTGCCCTGGAAGGCGGGGCCGGCCTCGGTCACACCGAGGTGCAGCGGCCAGTCGCCGCGCTCAGCGAGCTGGCGGTAGGCCTTGACCATGACGATGGGGTCGTTGTGCTTCACCGAGATCTTGAAGTCGTGGAAGTCGTGCTCTTCGAACAGGCTCGCCTCCCAGACGGCGCTCTCGACGAGGGCCTCCGCGGTGGGCTTGCCGTACTTTTGCAGCAGGCGCGGGTCGAGCGAGCCGGCGTTGACGCCGATGCGGATGCTGACGCCCGCCTCTTTCGCCCGCTTTGCGATTTCGCCGACCTGATCGTCAAACTTGCGAATGTTGCCGGGGTTCACGCGCACGGCGGCACAGCCGGCGTCGATCGCCTGGTAGACGTACTTCGGCTGGAAGTGGATGTCGGCGATGACCGGAATCTGGCTCTTCTTCGCGATGATGTGCAGCACGTCAGCGTCGTCTTGGCTCGGCACGGCGACGCGCACGATGTCACAGCCGGTGGCCGTGAGCTCGGCGATCTGCTGCAGGGTGCCGTTGATGTCGGTGGTCGGCGTCGTTGTCATCGACTGCACGCTGACGGGGTGGTCGCTGCCGACCATGACCTTGCCGACCTTGATCTGGCGGGTCTTGCGACGAGGGGCGAGAACCTCGGGAACCTTGGGCATTCCAAGATTGACTGCGGGCACGAGAACTCGACTTTCGGGTGCAACGAGGGCAGACAACGCGCCTGCCCGTCTGGACGGTGCCCAGACTAGAGCACCGTCCTGACCGGGAGGTTCAGGCCCCGCCGGACATGTCGGCGGCGCGGATCAGGCGCTCGGGGATGCGCACGACCGGCTCGGTCGCGGCCGTCACCTCGCCGACGCTGACCCCGGGAGCAAGCTCTACCAGCTCGAGGCCCTCCGCGGTCACGTCGATCACGCACAGGTCGGTGATGATGCGGTCGACCACACCCCGACCGGTAAGCGGCAGGGAACACTCGTTCACGATCTTCGGCGACCCATCTTTTGCCACGTGCTCCATCAATACGATGACGCGCCCGGCGCCGTGCACGAGGTCCATTGCTCCGCCTGGCCCCTTCACCATCTTTCCGGGGATCATCCAGTTCGCGAGGTCTCCGGTCTCGGAGACCTGCATCGCCCCGAGAATCGCGGCGTCGATCTTGCCGCCACGAATCATCCCAAAGCTGGTGGCCGAGTCGAAGAAGGCGGCGCCCGGAAGCACCGTCACGGTTTCTTTCCCGGCGTTGATCAAATCGGGATCGACCGCGTCGTCTGCCGGGTACGGACCGACGCCGAGGATGCCGTTCTCGCTCTGCAAAACGACGGTCACGCCATCCGGAACGTAATTAGGAACAAGGGTCGGAAGGCCGATGCCGAGGTTGACGTACGAGCCGTCGGCCAGTTCACGGGCGGCGCGAGCCGCCAGCTCGGTGCGGGTGAGGGCCATGATCAGTTCCCCTCCCCCTCGGTGCGAACCGTTCGTCGCTCGATGCGCTTCTCGATGTCGGGGCCCACCTCGACGACGCGGTCGACGAAGACGCCGGGTAGGTGAACGGCGTCGGGGTCGAGCACGCCGGGTTCGACGAGCTCTTCGACTTGGGCGATGCACACGCGGCCCGCCATGGCCGCGAGCGGCGAGAAGTTGCGCGCCGAGCGCGCGAAGACGAGGTTGCCGTGGCGATCGCCGCGCGCGGCGTGCACGAGCGAGTAGTCGGTCGTAATGGCCTCCTCGCGCACGAACTCACGCTCGACGCCGCGCACGCTGAAGCGCTCGACGGGCTTGGCGGGCGAGGCGACGGCGACAGTGCCGTCGGCGTTGTAGCGGCGCGGGAGCCCGCCCTCCGCCACCTGGGTGCCCACGCCGGTCTGCGTGTAGAAGGCGGCGATGCCCGAACCGCCGGCGCGCAGCTTTTCGGCGAGCGTGCCCTGCGGCGTCAGCTCCACCTCAAGCTCGCCCGAGAGAAACTGCCGTTCAAACTCTTTGTTCTCACCCACGTACGACGAGATCATTTTCGTGATGCGCCGAGCGGCGAGCAGAATGCCGAGGCCCCAGTCGTCGACGCCACAGTTGTTGCTGACGATCGTGAGCTCACGTGCGCCCTGGGCAAGCAACGCCTCAATCAGCTGCATGGGGTTGCCGCACAACCCGAATCCGCCGACAGCGAGGCTCGCGCCATCGGGAATGTCGGCGACCGCCTCGGCGGCGGTGGACACGGTCTTGTCAATCGTCATTTCGGTCTCCTTGTGGGATCCACTGACGAGTGAGCGCGGAGTCGGCGCTGACTCGCTCCCCCGATGGGGATAGCCCCAAACTAGCGCGATGTCGCGAGTAGGGTCGATGCCACTCACCTCTTCTCTCGACTCCCCACGAACGGAGCATCATGGCCGACAACGCCGTCGTCATCATCGCCGCCGCCCGCACCCCACAGGGTCGCTCCCGCGGTAGCCTCGCCCGCCTCGGAGCCGTCGCGCTCGGCACGCACGCCGCGCGCGCCGCTCTCGACCGCAGCGGCCTGCCCTCCGACGCCATCCAGGCCGCGATCATGGGCCAGGTTCTACCAGCCGGCTGCGGACAAAACCCCGCCCGCCAGGTCGCCCTCGGCGCCGGAATTCACGCGTCCGTCTCGACGTCGAGCGTGAACTCGGTGTGCCTCTCGGGCGCGCGCGCCATCGCTGACGCGGCGCGCCTCGTGCGCCTCGGCGATGTGGATGCGGTGCTCGCGGGCGGCATGGAATCGATGACGAACGCACCCCACCTGCTTCCCGGCGTGCGCATGGGCTGGGTCTACGGAACGCAGAGCGCGCTCGACCACGTCGCCCACGACGGGCTGACGGACGCCGCCGATGGGATCTCGATGGGCGAAAGCACCGAGCGCCACGTCGGCCACCTCGGCATTAGTCGGCGCGAGCAAGACGAGGTCGCCGCCGCGTCGCACCAGCGCGCGTCCGCCGCACAGGCTGAGGGGCGGCTGGCCGCCGAGATCGCGGCAGTCGAGATCGCGGCGCGGGGCGGGGCGACGGTGGTCGATGCCGACGAGGGCGTGCGCGCCGACTC
>DASSWY010000255.1:0-3377 GCA_035704325.1 Microcella sp.
CTCGGCGTGGGCGGCGCCTCGCTGACCCTCGCGGGGCTCGTGCCCACCAGCCCCGCCCGCCGGGTGCTCGATCTCGGCACGGGCAGCGGAGTGCAGGCGCTGCACGCCAGTCGCACCGCCGAGAGCCTGGTCGCTACCGACCTCAGCACGCGGGCCCTCGAGCTTGCTGCCCTGACCTTCGAGCTGAGCGGCGTCACCACGGTCGAACTGCGGCACGGTGACATGCTTGCCCCTGTCGCGGGCGAACGCTTCGACCGCATCGTGTCGAACCCGCCCTTCGTCATCACGCCGCGCGACGCGGGCGTCGACGTGCTCGAGTACCGCGACGGCGGGCGGATCGGTGACGGCCTGCTGCGCGAGCTCATCACGGCTCTGCCCGAGCACCTCGAGCCGGGTGGCACCGCGCACCTGCTCGGCAATTGGGAGTACCCCGCCGGCGGCGACGGCCTCGACCGCGTGCGCGCGTGGGTCGACGCGGCCGGTCTCGACGCGTGGGTGATCGAGCGTGAGCGGCAAGACGTCGCCGAGTACGCCGAGACCTGGCTGCGCGACGGCGGCGTTCACCGCGCGAGCGACGAGTTTGAGCGGCTGGTGGGCCTCTGGCTCGACGACTTCGCCGCTCGCGGCGTGACTCACGTGGGCTTTGGTTACCTCACCCTGCGCCGCCCCGCCGACGCGGCCGCGCCCCGCATGGCGCGTTTCGAGCGCGTGCTCACCGCCGCGTCCGCCGGTGCCTCCGGCCTCGGCGACGCGATTGCTGCCGGCTTCGCCGCGCACGACGCGATTGCGGGGCTCGACGACGCCGCATTCGCTCGGATGCACGCGGCCGTCGCCGCCGACGTCACGGAGGAGCGCCACTTCTGGCCGGGGTCCGAGCATCCGAGCGTCATGCGTCTCGTGCAGGGCACGGGCCTGGGTCGCGTGGTGGAGCTCGACACGGGTCTCGGCGCCGTCGTCGGCGCCTCGGATGGCGAGCTGCCGATCGGCGTGATCGTCGACGCGGTGGCCGGCCTGCTGGAAGTCGATGCGGCAGCCCTCGCCGCCGAGGTGCTGCCGCGCCTGCGCGAACTCGCCGTGGTCGGCATGATCACGCTCGACCCCGGCGAGTTCGGCGACCCCGGCGCCTCCTGAGCCCTAGGTATTCGTCGGTGTCGCCCGGCGCAGGATGCCGTACGCCGCAATCGACGAGAGCACCGTGATGACGAGGCTCCAGAGCAGACTTCCCATGACGCCCGCACCCTGGAAGAAGTCGCGAACGGCGAACCACCCGTCGAACGTCGAGAGCAGGATCACGGCAACCACCACGACGATCGCCAGTCCGAGCCAGAACACGTACATTCCGGGCGCTCGCCACCGCACGTAGATGGCCGCTGTCGCGGCGCCGATCGAGGCGAACAGCACGAGGATCAGCAGGTGGGCGAGAAAGACCTGGTGCCAGGGCCACTCGGGCAGCGCCGCGAAGAAGCCGAGCCCGACGCCCCACCCGTTGTTCGCACGTTCAATCTCGGCGAGCGTGGCGAGCAGAAGGGCGTAGACGACCGAGAGCGCGGCGTACGTCGCGCCCGCGCCGAGTAGGTAGTCGCGTCGCGTCGCGCCGTAGCCGAGCGCGAGGGGGAAGCTTTGGTTCACGCTCAACACGACCATGACGAGTGTGTACACCCAGAGGAAGCCGACTCCGCCATTGACGGTGAACTCCGCGCCACCCCCGCTCGCCTGAGTGACCGCGGTCACGATGGCGAGATTTCCGAGGAAGATCACCGCGAGAATGATCAGCGGCCATCCCAGTAGCGTCATGGGGTTGGCGAGCTGCAACAGCATGATCGAGCCAACACGGCGGCCGAGCGTGGTGGCCGCCTGCCGGTCACGAGCGCCTTCGGCTGAGACCGTCGTGGGGGAGGGCGTGGCAGTCATCGGGTGACCTCCGTGGTCTCGGGGGCGGCGCTCGCCGCCGCGCTGTCGGGTGTGTTCGCATCGCCGCTCGTGCGGCGCACGATCAGTTCTTGCAGGGAGACCGGTCCAACTTCGAGACCGGCGTCGCGGGCTGCCACCCGGTCGGCTTCGGTGACCCCGTCGAGGGTCGCGCTGAGCAGGCCACCGAGTCGGGCGCGGTGCACGACGGTGCGCCCGGCGACAAAGCGTTCAACACTCTCGGCTGTCCCGGCGATGGTCGCCGCCGCGGCGGTCAGCGACTCCACGGGGGAGTCGATGGCGATGCGTCCGTCGTCAATGACGACGGCGTACTCAAGGAGGTGTGCGATCTCATCGATGAGGTGCGTCGAGATGATCACGGTACGCGGATGCTCGCTGTAGTCGGCGAGAAGGCGGTCGTAGAAGATCTGCCGTGCCACGGCATCCAGCCCGAGATATGGCTCGTCGAAGATCGTGAGCGGTGCGCGCGACGCGAGGCCGACGATGACGCCCACGGCGCTGCGCTGACCGCGCGAGAGTTTCTTCACCAGCTGGCGGCGGTTCAGCCGGAAGGCGGTGACGAGGTCGTCGGCGAAATCGGCGTCCCACTGTGCGAAGAAGCGCGGGGCGCTCGCGAGCACGTGCTTGACCCGAAAATCGTCGGGGTAGCGCTGGCTTTCGGATATGAAGCAGGTGCGGCTGAGCACCCGGGCGTTTTCGACGGGCGCCTCGCCGAACAGTCGAATCTCGCCGCGCGTCGCGAACTCTTGGCCGGTGATGAGGCGCATGAGCGTGGTCTTGCCCGCGCCGTTGCGGCCTAGTAGCCCGGTGATGGCGTGCTCGCGGATGCGGAAGGTGACGTCACCAACCGCGGTGAGCGATCGGTAGCGCTTGGTGAGGCCGGTGACCTCGACAGCGGTGGTCATGCGGTGGGGTCCTCTCGAATCATGGTGGCGAGCTCGTCGGGGGTGATGCCGAGCGCGCGGGCCTCGGCGACCAGTGGCCGAACGAACTCGTCGCGGAAGGTCGCGCGGCGGGCACTGAGCAACGCTTCCCGCGCCCCGTCGGAGACGAACATGCCGATGCCGCGGCGCTTGTAGAGCACGCCGGCGTCGACGAGCAGGCTCACGCCCTTGAGGGCGGTCGCCGGGTTGATGCGGTGAAACGCGGCGAACTCGTTGATCGACGGAACCTGACCACCTTCGGGCAGGCTGCCCTCGATGATCTGGGTCTCGATGCGCTCGGCCAGTTGGCGAAAGAGCGGGCGATCGTCGTCCACGCGCACCTCCTCGCGGTTCAGTGGTTAGTTACATGACTAACTAACCAGAGAACCGGATGCGCGTCAAGCGTCAGCTGCGCGGGCGTCGCCCCCAGCGCGGAATCGTCGCGGCGATCGCGGCGCAACTCAGCAGCACCCCCACCGAGCCAAAGCCTGCCCGCCACGGCGCGGCGCCCGGCGCGGCGGCCGC
>DASSWY010000019.1:0-6109 GCA_035704325.1 Microcella sp.
TCCCATGCCCACGGCCCGCGCCGCGCCACCGTTCGAGTTCAGACCGCTCGCGGCGATCACCGGCAGCTCGGGGTGGTGCTCCTCCAGGTGCGCGCTCAAGGCTGCCCCGTCCATCACCGGCATCATCATGTCGGTCAACACGAGGTCGACGACGCCCTGCGTCGCCGTCATCACATCGAGGGCGTCACGCCCGTTCGTCGCGCGCAGAGTGCGGTACCCGTGCAGTTCGAGCGTCTGACAGGTGATCTGCAAAATGCTCGGCTCGTCATCGACGACCAGCACGAGTTCGCCGTGACCCCGGGGTAGCTCGGGCGCCGGGGCGGCCGGCCGGGCATCGGCTCCGGATCCCGCTGAGGTCGCGGGCAGACCGACAGTGAACCGGGTGCCTTTTCCCTGCTCGCTGTACACCTGCATGAACCCACCGTGGCTGCGCACGATCGCGAGCGACGTGGCGAGGCCGAGCCCCGTCCCTTTGCCCACCTCCTTGGTGGTGAAGAACGGCTCGAAGATCTTCTCGACCGTGTCGGGCGGCATTCCGTGTCCCGTGTCTTCAACCTCGATGGCGACGTAGCGCCCCGGCATCGCGAGGTGACTGATTGAGGAGTACGTGTCTTCGAGAACGAGGTCGGAGGTGCGAATACGCAGGGTTCCGCCCTCGGCCATCGCGTCTGTGGCGTTCGTGACGAGGTTGATGAGAATTTGCAGCAACTGGGTGGGGTCGCCGCTCGTCGCGCTGACCTCATCGTCCAGCGCGAGATCGATGGTGATCGTCTTCGGCAGCGTGTCGCGTGCAAAGCTGACGACGTCGTCGACGAGTCGCGGCACACTGACGGTCACCCGACGACCCTCGACGCCGCGCGCGAACGACAGCACCTGGCGAATCATGTCGGCGCCGCGTTTCACGGCCCCCTCCATCGTGGCGAGGATCTCGCGACGCCCCGCATCGGTTTCGCCCTGCTCGAGCAACTGCACCGACATCAGGATGGGTGTCAGCACGTTGTTGAGGTCGTGGGCGATTCCGCCGGCGAGGGTTCCGAGGCTCTCCATTCGCTGTGCCCGCAAGCGCGCCTCTTGTGCCTTGCGGTCGGCTGTGACGTCGCTCATGACCGCGAAGATTGCCTCGGGCATGCCCTCGGCGTCGCGCAGCAGCTGCCAGCGGCACTCGGCGACCAGCGCGCGACCTGAACGCGTGCGCTGGTCGATTTCTCCGCTCCAGTAGTCGTCCCGCAGGGTCGCCTCGGTCGCGGCGTCGTAGTCGTCGGGTGCGTCGTACAGCAGTTCGCGCTCGAACCGGTCAATCACTTCGCCCGCCGGCCAGCCATACAACTCTGCCGCCGCCCGGTTCCAGTAACGAATCCTGCCGTCGAGGGCGCGCACAACCATCGCATCGCGTGATGCCTCGATGAGTGCCGCCTGCTCGGCGAGCAGCGACGAGGTGCGCCGCAACTCGGCTTGCAGTCGCTCGTCGTCTGAGACGTCTTTCAGATACACGGCGACGCCGTCTACTGACGGGAAGAACGTCGCTTCGAGCGTCGTGTCGAACGGGGCGTAATGCGCGCGGGTGACGAGTCGTTGCCCGCCGGCCAGCGCCTCGGCGAGGCTTCGGGCGAACGGCGTCGCCTGTGCCTCGGGGAACACGTCGAAGACCTGACGCCCGATGAGTTCGTCAGGCGTATGTCGCACCATCGCGGCACCGTTGTCGTTGGCGACGGTGAAGCGGCCGTCGTGGTCGAGAAAAAACACGCCGTCAGAGATGGTGTTGAGCGTGACCTCGAGGCGCTCCTCGAGGGCGCGTGATCGCTCTCGCTCCGCCGCCATGGGCGTGATGTCCCACACGGCGCCCTGTGCGCGCGCGATGCGGCCGTCCGGCCCGAATGCCGGTTCGCCGATCGTGCGGACCGTCAGACGGGCGCCGTTGGCCGTGTGCATCGGCGACTCGAGGTCGAACGGCGTGCCATCGGAGAGGCAGCGCTCGAGGTGAGCCGCGACGATCGGCTTCCACTCGTCGGGGTGCAGGGCGAAAACCGCATCGAAGTCGAGCGCACCTTCGAGGGGAAGCTCGAGCAGTGTCCGCGCTTCGGGGCTCAGCGCGAGCTCGTGGGTGGTGGCGTCGACAGACCAGCCCCCGAAGCGCGCCATCGATCCTGCGATGCGCAGGAGGTCGAGGCCATCGGGGGCGCTCGTCATGGCGATTCCGTCGTGCGGGTGGCGGCGAGCAGGTGGCCGACGCGGTCGCGGAGCTCAGAGAGGTCAATCGGCTTGCGGGCGAAGTCGTTGATGCTGTCCGCGAATTCCGCGGGGAAAGAGGCATCGCCGCTGAGCACGAGGATGCGCGCGCCGGGGTGTGTGTCGTGGATCGCGGCAACGTTGTCGCCGAGCCCTGGCCCGGGGATCGAGATGTCGAGAATCACGAGGTCAACCACACCGTGCTCGAGCGCCGCGACGAGCGCCACCGAGTCGGCGGCCTCGCGAATTGTCGTCGCCGGGCCAGCGAGCGCCATGCGCAGCACCGCCCGCACGAGATCGTCGTCGTCAGCGATGACGATCGTCGCGGGCCGTTCGGGCGCAGCCATGCGCTCAGTGTAGAACTCGCTTCTCGCCGATGCACTGCCTGCTGGGGGTTCGGTGACCCCCCGATCAGGGGGAATCGGTCGCCGATTCCGCCTGCTCGCCGAGGCGTTGCAGGTCAACAGCGACAGCGTGCAGGTGATCCATGACCGACGTGAGCATGGCATCCGCCCGCTCCGGATCGCTGCCGGCGATGCCTGCGTGAAAGTTGAGCGCCATGACGCACGCAGCGAGGCGGCCCTGGATGGGCCCGTGCATGAGCTGCGCCATCTGCTCGCGGGCCGCTCGTGATCGTTCACTGCGGCGCTCGGCGAGCTCGGTCGTTTCGGCCACCAGATGTGACAGGGCAGCGTCGTCGACGCGATTCGCGTCGGCCACGATGAAGGCCGCGGTGTAGGTCGAGTGCGCGGCCCCGATGGCGACCGCGGTGATCACTGCCAGGGCCCACTCGGCCACCGATGAGGAGGATACGGACCCGAGCGCTACCAGCACCCCGGTCGCCGCGGCAATCGCGATGCTCTGGCCGAGGATTGTTGCCTTGAGATACGTCATGCCGGGCAGCGCCACACGCGACACAATGATCGGCACGATGGCGAGCAGCACGCCTGCTGCGACGATCGCGAGAGTAGCCGACCACGCGGCGGTGAGACCGACGACTCGCACGGTGTCGGGCACGACGGCCACGAGGGCGGCGAGGGTCACAAAGGTCGCGCTGCGGGCCGGAAGGGCCGCCTCGATCGCGAATGCGCGACGAAACGTCGCGCGTGTGGCGGGGCCGGGCGAGTCGTCGTACGACACTGCCTCGTCGGCGCCGGCCACGAGATCGGCGGTCTCGTCGTGCAGTCGCGAAATGCGCATCCCGATTTCTGCGGCAGCGCCGCCGCCGAGACGGCGTCGTGCCGTGTCGAGGCTGTCTTCCAGGTCGCGCAAGACGGGGGTGAGCTGAGCGGTTACCGTGGCGAGCAGTCGGGCCTGCAACTGCTGAGTGCTCTCGCTGGCGGCGGCCCGTTCGCGTGCGAGATCGTCTGCCGCGATGTCGCGAGCCGTGATGAGCATGCGGCGCTGCTCGAATTGCGCGATCGCGAAGACGGTGACGGGCACCCAGAACACGCTGAGCGCGACCCAGATCGCTGCATCGATGACGAACGATGACGTCGACGCGTAGAACGCGTCGGAGATGACGAATTCGATGGCAGCGCGCGCGAGCGCCGCGAGCATCCAGAGCGTGATGATGATGTGAAGCGGAAGCACGTAGCGATTACGGCGAAGCAGGAGGCCGCCGCCGATCACGATCACCCCGACGGCGAGATGCTGGGCGACGGCGGAAACGATGCTCCAGCCGAAATTTGGCGGGCCCAGGGGAATCTCGCGGTAGACCACGAGCGCCGTGGTGAGCGGGAAGAACGCGAGCCACAGCAACCAGTGCGTCGCCCACGTGCTGCCGAGGGCTGCACGAGTGCTGAGTGACGACATCGGGTGTGTCCTTCCGCGGAGCGGTGGGGGCGGCGCCGAAGTCTTTTTGTGGCGCTCTCGGCAGGGTAACGAGAAGCGGCCGTTCCTGGTCTCACCCGAAGAGACCAGGAACGGCCGACTTGTCTCAGTCACCCACGTCCGACCCGAACGGACGAAGCCGACTGTTACGGTTCACGGCCCCCCGGCAACCCCCCGATCGCCTGTCCGCTGTTCCTGGTGATGATCATGCTCCGGGTGTAAGCGGGGTGCAAGCGGTGTCAGTCGAGGGCGTTCGTTAACCGAATGTGGCCCGTAGACTCGACCAGCCCGCCCTTTCGGAAGGACGCCATGCCCCGCTCTGCCGCCCTCGGCGCGCTCGCGCTCGCGGCGCTGATTGCTCTCACCGGATGCACGGGCGCCATTTCTGACGGACCGGCACCGTCGGTCACGCCCACCGTGACCGCGCCCGAGCCGCGGCCGACGCCGAGCGATGAGCCGGCTGCCGAGCCCACGGAGGCCCCTGAGCCCGACCCGGTGCTGGTGCCGGAGGGCACCGCCGCCGACAATGCGCCGTATGCGCGCTTCGTCGTCGCGCAGCGTGCTGCCGCGGAGGGTGACCGACTGCGATCGGACGACCTTGCTCAGGCCCTGATTGATGCTGGCTTCCCGGCCGAGGCCATCGAGGTGACGCCCGATCGCACGCCGCTGGGGAACGCAACCGACTCCATCAGCTTTGCGATCCTCGTGGGCGATGCGTGCATCCTGGGCGAGCTGCGTGGGGCTGAGGTCGTGACGCAGACGGGGCCCGTTCTCGGCACCGGCCGATGCCTCGTGGGGACCGATGCCTCGATAGGCTGAACCCCATGGCCGAATTCATTTACACCATGGTGCGCGCCCGCAAAACGGTGGGCGAGAAGCTGATCCTCGACGACGTCACGATGTCGTTTTACCCCGGGGCCAAGATCGGCATGGTGGGCCCGAACGGTGCCGGTAAGTCGACGATTCTGAAGATCATGGCGGGGCTTGACACCCCGTCGAACGGCGAGGCCCGCCTGAGCGACGGTTACTCCGTCGGCATCCTCATGCAGGAGCCCGAGCTCGACGAGTCGAAGACCGTCCTCGAGAACGTGCAAGACGGTGTGCGCGAGCTGTCAGACAAGATCGCCCGCTTCAACGAGATCTCGGCCGCAATGGCCGACCCCGACGCTGACTTCGACACCCTGCTCGCCGAAATGGGCGTTCTGCAGGAGGCGATCGACGCCGCGAACGGCTGGGACCTCGACTCGCAGCTCGAGCAGGCGATGGATGCACTGCGTTGCCCCCCGGGGGACGCCCCGATCACGAATCTCTCGGGCGGTGAGAAGCGCCGCGTCGCGCTCTGCAAGTTGCTGCTGGAAAAGCCCGACCTGCTGCTGCTCGATGAGCCCACGAACCACCTCGACGCCGAGAGCGTGCTGTGGCTCGAGCAGCACCTGCAGAAGTACCCAGGCGCCGTCATCGCGATCACGCACGACCGGTACTTCCTCGATCACGTCGCCGAGTGGATCGCCGAGGTTGACCGCGGTCGTCTCTACCCCTATGAGGGCAACTACTCGACGTACCTCGAGAAGAAGGCCGAGCGACTGAACGTGCAGGGCAAGAAAGACGCGAAGCTCGCCAAGCGCCTCGCCGAAGAGCTCGACTGGGTGCGCTCGAACGCGAAGGGCCGCCAAGCCAAGTCGAAGGCCCGCCTCGCCCGCTATGAGGAGATGGCGGCCGAGGCCGAGAAGACGCGCAAGTTGGACTTCGAGGAGATCCAGATTCCGGCCGGCCCGCGTCTTGGCTCGATCGTGATCGAGGCGAAGAAGCTGAACAAGTCGTTCGGTGACCGTACGCTCATCGACGGCCTGAGCTTCAGCCTGCCGCCGAACGGCATCGTCGGCGTCATCGGCCCGAACGGTGTCGGTAAGACCACGCTGTTCAAGACGATCGTCGGCCTCGAAGAGCTCGACGGCGGCGACCTGAAGATCGGCGAGACGGTCAAAATCAGCTACGTCGACCAGAGCCGCTCGAACATCGACCCGAACAAGACGCTGTGGGAGGTCGTGTC
>DASSWY010000223.1:0-9171 GCA_035704325.1 Microcella sp.
CGGGCGAGGCGGCGACGCCGGCCCCGACCGCGGCGCAGACGGAAACGGCGGATGCTGTCGCCGACACCCAGGGAACGGTCGCGGCCGCCGAGGGCGCCGATTCCGGTTCGGGTGCGGTGCTCGTCGGCTACGGATCGAAGGGCGGGCACGTCGCCTCGCGCCGCCGCCGTGCGGCGGGCGTCGGCGTGACGGACCACGCCCCCCAGGCGGAGGCGGCAGCGGCGGCGCCCAAGCCGCGCTCGCTTCCGGTGGCCGACGCCTCCCCCGTGCTCGCGAAGCCTCCCATTCGGAAGCTCGCCAAAGACCTCGACGTGAACCTCGCCGAGGTGATCGGCACCGGTATCGGCGGCGAGGTCACGCGCGACGACGTCATTCGGCACGCGCAGCAGGCGAGCGTGTTCCGCAACATCACGACGCCGCAGCAGCCGACGGCGCGCGAGGACCGCATCCCCGTCAAGGGCGTGCGCAAGGCGATCGCGGCGGGCATGGTGCGCAGCGCCTTCAGCGCGCCCCACGTCAGCGTGTTTGTCGACGTCGATGCGACCCGCACCATGGAGTTCGTCAAGCGCCTGAAGGCGAGCCCCGACTTCGCGGGCATCAAGGTGTCGCCGCTGCTGGTCATGGCGAAGGCGATGATCTGGGCGGTACGACGCAACCCGACGGTCAACTCGACCTGGACCGACACCGAGATCATCGTCCACCACTTCGTGAACTTCGGCTTCGCCGCGGCGACCCCGCGCGGGCTCGTCGTGCCGAACGTTAAGAACGCGCAAGACCTGAGCCTGCGCGAGCTCGCCCAGGCGATCGAGCAGCTCACGATCACCGCGCGCGATGGCAAGCTGCAGCCGGCCGACATGGCCGACGGCACGATCACGATCACCAACATCGGCGTCTTCGGTATGGACACCGGCACGCCGATCTTGAACCCGGGCGAGGTCGCCATCGTCGCGCTCGGCACGATCAAGCAGAAGCCATGGGTCGTCGACGGTGAGGTGCGGCCGCGCTTCGTCACGACCCTTGGTGCGTCGTTCGACCACCGCGTCGTCGACGGGGATGTCGCGAGCCGCTTCCTGGCGGACGTCGCGTCGATCATCGAAGAGCCGGCGCTCCTGCTCGACTGAACGCGCGCATCCGGTTCTTAATGAGAACCGTTTTGACAATCGTTATCAGTAAGACGTACGCTCGGGGAGTCCCATCGACCCCTCCTTAGAGAGTCCGTCATGACGTCGTTTTCGACCTCGCGCCGCACCCGTCGCGCGCTTCCCGCCCTGCTCGCCTCGAGTGTGCTCGCCCTCGGCCTCGCCGGCTGCGCGACGGCCGAGCCGGCCGCCGACGCTGACACCCCCGCCGCCGTCGAGCCCGCCCTGACGATCGTTGCGAGCACCACCCACACGGCCGAGTTCGCCGAGCGCGTGGCGGGCGAGCTCGCCGAGGTGACCGCGCTCATCCAGCCGAACCAGAGCACGCACAGCTTCGATCCGACCGCCGCCGACCTGCAGGCGCTCGCCGCCGCCGATGTGCTCGTCATCAACGGTGCTGGCCTCGAAGAGTGGCTCGACGACGCGATCGCGTCATCGGGCTTCGCGGGTGAGACCGTCGACGCGAGCGAGCAGGTCGGCCTCATCGAATTCGCCGCAGAGGATGCGCACGGCCACGAGGGTGAGGACGCGCACAGTGAGGATGCGCATGCTCACGAGGGCGAGGACCCGCACGCTCACGAGGGTGGCGACCACGCCCACGAGGGTGGCGACCACGCCCACGAGGAAGACGTCGCCGCCGCGTCGACGGAGGAAGAGCCCCACTCCGAGGGTGACGACCACGACCACGGGCACGACGGGGGCGACCCGCACATCTGGACGAGCGCATCCAACGCCGCCTCCATGGTGCAGGCGATTGCCGACGGCTTGGCCGCGGCCGACGCCGACAACGCCGAGACCTATGAGGCGAATGCCGCCGAGTACATCGCCGAGCTCGAGCAGCTCGACACCTGGATCACCGAGAGCATCTCGTCGGTTGACCCCGCCGAGCGCACGCTCGTGACCAACCACGAGGCCTTCGGGTACTTCGTCGACGCCTACGACGTCACCTACGTCGGTGCGATCATCCCGAGCTTCGACGACAACGCCGAGGTGAGCGCCGCCGACATCGACAGCCTCGTCGACCGCGTGCGCGACGCCGGCGCCACCGCGGTATTCAGCGAGACGACGCTGTCGCCCGCCGCCGCCGAAACCATCGCGAGTGAGGCCGGGGTTCAGGTGTTCAGCGGCGAAGACGGCCTGTATGGCGACTCGCTCGGGCCCGCCGGATCGCCCGGTGAGACCTACATCGGCTCGATGATCCACAACGTGACGGTGCTCGTCACGGCGTGGGGCGGCGAGATCGCTCCGGTTCCCGCCGACTTGGCAGAATGAGGGGCGTGAGCCTCGACAACGCGCGACCGGCCGGCGCCCCCGCGGGGGCGCCGGCCGTCGCCGTTCCCGGCGAGGCGCGCCGCGCATCCGACACCGACACCCCCGCCGTCACCGCGCGAGCCGCCGCTTTCGCCTACGGCACGAACGCGCCGGCGCTGAGCGAGGTCACCCTCGACGTCGCGCCGGGTGAGGCGCTCGCCGTCATCGGGCCGAACGGCGCCGGCAAGTCGACGTTCATTCTCGGCCTGCTCGGTCTGACTACGCTCACCGCGGGCACGCTCGCGGTGCTCGGCGGCACTCCGGCGCAGGCGCGCCGCCGGGTCGGCTACGTGCCGCAGACGGCGGGGCTTGACCCTGAGTTTCCGGTGACGCTCGACCAGGTCGTCATGATGGGCCGCTACCGGCAGCTCGGCTGGCGCTGGCCCGGGCGCCGCGATCGTGCGGCCGTGCACGCCGCCCTTGAGCGAGTGGGCCTCGCCGACGAGCACCGCACCCGCTTCGGGCGACTCTCGGGCGGGCAGCAGCAGCGTGGCCTGTTGGCCCGCGCGCTCGTGTCACAGCCGCGCCTGCTGGTGCTCGACGAGCCGTTCAACGGGCTCGACCAGACCAACCGCGACACCCTGCTCGACATCGTGCGCGAGCTGAAGAACGACGGCGTCGCCTTCGTCATCTCGACCCACGACCTCGACCTCGCCCGCGCCGTCTGCGACAGCGTGCTGCTCGTCAACGGCACGCAGGTCGCCGCCGGCCCCCGCGACGACGTGCTGACGCTCGACAACCTCGAAGCCGTGTTCGCGGGTCACCAGGTCGAGGTCGACGAACACACCGTCGTCGTGCCGCCCCACGACGGTCACGCCTGAGCGCCGTGACGGTCATCGACTGGCTGGCTGGCCCGTTCGCGCTGCCCTTCATGCAGCGCCCGCTGCTCGTCATGCTCGCACTCGCCGTCGCCCTGGGGCTCGCGAGCGTCATGGTGACCTTGCGCGGGCTGCAGTTCGTGGGTGACGGTCTCGTGCACGCCGTCTTTCCGGGCATCGTCGTGGGCTTTGCTGTCGCCGGGCGCGACGGCCTCGTGCCAGGCGGTCTCATTGCCGCCGCCATCGCCGCCGTGGCGTTCACCCTGCTGAGCCGCCGCGCGCTCGCGAGCGACTCGGCGATCGCCGTCGTGCTGACCCTGATGTTCGGCATCGGCGTCATCGTCGTCTCGCGCCAGTCGGACTACGTCGGCCAGCTGCAAGAGCTGCTGTTCGGGCGGCTGCTCACGGTCACCGATGCCGACGTCACCCTGACCCTCGTGATCGGCGCGGCGGCGACCGTCGCCATTGCGCTGGTCTGGCGCACGCAGCTCTTTCGTGCGCACGACCCGCTGGCCGCCCGCGCGAGCGGCCACCAGGTGCTCGCGACCGACCTCGTGCTCGCCGTCTCGGTGGCGGTGCTGATCGTCGCCGCGACGGCCGCCGTGGGCAATCTGCTCGCCCTCGGCCTGCTCGTCGTGCCGGGGGCCGCCGCGCGGCTGCTGACGCACCGCATTGGCTGGATGGTCACGATCTCGATCGCGACGGCCGCCCTCGCCGGCTACGCGGGCCTCCTGATCGGATTCCGCGCATCCGTTGATTACGGCATCCCGCTCGCGGGCGGCGCATCCGTGATCACGACCCTCGTCGTGATCTACGGGCTCGTGCTCGCCGCGAGCGCGCTGCACCGGCACGGTCCGCGCACGCGGTCGGCGGCGGATGCGCGCCCCGCGTCGCGCGCAGCGGTCACCGCCCCCGAGGCGGTCGGCTGATGGAACTCGGCTTCTTCGAACGCGCCCTCATCGAGGCGGTGCTCGCCGGCGGCGTCGCCGGCCTTGTCGGCACCTTCGTCGTGCTGCGCCGCCGCGCGTTCTTCACGACGGCGCTGACGCACGCCACCTTCCCCGGTGCGGTCGTCGCCGCCGTACTCGGCATCAGCGTCGTGCTCGGCGCCGCCGTGTTCAGCGTGCTGCTCGTCGCCCTCATGACGCTCATCTCGCGGGTGCGCGAGCAGGGGGCGCAGGTCGCCGCCGGCGTGGTGTTGACCTTCGGCTTCGCGCTCGGCGCCCTGCTGCAGTCGGCGAACCCGTCGCTACCGATCTCGGTCGAGAGCTACCTGGTCGGCTCGATTCTCACGGTCGGCTGGAGCGACATCACGCTCACCGCCGTCATGTTCGCCGTCGCCGCTCTCGTCATCGCCACCCGGGGCCGCCACCTCGTCTTCTCGACGGTCGACGAGCTCGGCTACCGTGCCGCCGGCTACCGGCCCTGGGTCGCCGAGGCGACGGTCGTCGCCCTCATCGCCGGCACCGTCGTCGTGATCATGCCGGCGATTGGCGCGATCCTCGCGATCGCCCTCATCGTCGGGCCGGCGGTGGCCGCGCGCCAGCTGGTCTCGTCAACAAACGCCGTGTTGCTGCTCGCACCGGCGATCGGCGCCGCATCCGCTGTGATCGGGGTCATCGCATCCCGCGAATGGTCGATCGCGCCGGGCGGCGCGATTACGGTCGTCGTTGCGATCGTCGTCGGCCTCGCCGTCGCGATCGGGCGGATGCTGCCCTCGCGGCCGTCCGAGGCCCCGCGGCCCCAGCCGTCCCCGACCCCGCGTACCCTGGTGGGGTCATGAAGCGAAACACCTGGCAGCGCGAAGCTGTGCGCACGGCGCTCAGCGAGTCGGACGGCTTCATCAGCGCGCAGGCCCTACACGGGCAGTTGCGCGACGGCGGCTCGACGATCGGGCTCGCCACCGTCTACCGCGCCCTCACCGACCTCACCGACGAGGGCGAGGCCGACTCGCTCACACAGGACGGCGAGGCGCTGTACCGCGCCTGCACCCCCGATACGCACCACCACCACCTCATCTGCCGGCGCTGCGGCGCAACGGAAGAGATCGAGGCCGACCCGGTGGAAGAGTGGGCGCGCCGCATCGCCGCCGAGCACGGCTACACCCGCGCCGAGCACGTGGTCGACATCTTCGGGCTCTGCCCCGCATGCTCGCGTTTGTCGGAATCGGCACCCAGCGCGTAAGCTAGACCCTTGTGTCAGGCCTCGGCCTGGCTTCTTGTGCGCATCTCGCCCCGCTCAACCAGCTACTGGAGCGGACCCGGCGAGTCTCGCGTGCCGACAAGTGACCTTGGGTACGGCAGTCGCCGTACGGTAGCCGAATAGTTGGAGGACCCATGGCAGCCGTCTGCCAGGTGACCGGAGCCGTTCCCGGCTTCGGACACAACATCTCGCACTCGCACCGCCGCACGAAGCGTCGGTTCGATCCGAATATCCAGAAGAAGACCTACTACGTGCCCTCGCTGCGCCGCAACGTGACCCTCACGCTGTCGGCCAAGGGCATCAAGGTGATCGACGCACGCGGTATCGAGTCGGTCGTCAAGGACCTCATTGCTCGCGGGGAGAAGATCTAATGGCCAAGCAGCAGGACGTCCGTCCCATCATCAAGCTTCGGTCGACGGCCGGCACCGGGTACACCTACGTGACCCGCAAGAACCGCCGCAACGACCCCGACCGTCTCGTGCTGAAGAAGTACGACCCGGTCGTCCGCAAGCACGTCGAATTCCGCGAGGAGCGCTAACCATGGCGAAGAAGAGCAAGATCGCGCGCAATGAGCAGCGCAAGGTAGTTGTCGAGCGTTACGCCGCAAAGCGTCTCGAGCTGAAGAAGGCCCTCATCGACCCGAACGGCACCGACGAGTCGCGTGAGGCCGCCCGCAAGGGTCTGCAGAAGCTTCCGCGCGACGCGTCGCCGGTGCGCGTGCGCTCGCGTGACGCCATCGACGGCCGTCCCCGCGGTGTCCTCACCAAGTACGGCATTTCCCGTGTCCGCTTCCGCGACATGGCGCACCGCGGCGAATTGCCCGGCATCACGAAGTCAAGCTGGTAGTTTCAGGGGCGATTCCCGCGAATTCTCGTGAATTCGCGGGGTCTATCTGAACAATCCTGAGGTCCGAGGAGGACACAATGAACCGTTCCGAGCTCGTTGCCGCTGTGGCTGCTGAGTCGGGCCTGAGCCAGGCTGACGTCAACCGCGTCCTCGATGGTCTGTTCTCGACCGTCTCCGGCGCCGTCGCCCAGGGCACCAAGGTCTCCATCCCGGGCTGGCTCTCGTTCGAGCGCACCTCGCGTGCCGCTCGCACGGGCCGCAACCCGCAGACTGGCGAGACGATCCAGATCGCCGCGTCGAACGGTGTGAAGGTCAGCGCCGGCAGCAAGCTGAAGGCTGCCGTCAAGTAGCTTCACCAGCTTCTCGGCACGGTGCCCGTGTGGCACGCAGCCGATCGCGCGAGGCGCTCCCGCTCAGGCGGGGGCGCCTCGTTCGCGTTTCGCGGCGCGTACGGTGCTCCGGCTCTCGGCGGGCATGGAGCGCCGCTCGCCTAGTCTTTTGCTGACCTCCCGCGCATCCCGGTCGACCGAGAAAGGGGGATGCGGTGCCCGCCTCACAGCCGACCGCGTCTGTCTCTGACGCGCCCGCGAGCATCCCGCCGTCGCCGCTGATGCGGCGCGCCCCGTGGGCGGGTCTCGGAATCGCCGCGCTGCTCGCCGGCACAATCATCGCCCTCATCACCGGCCTCGTCATCGGCGGTGGTGCCGCTGCCCCCGCCTTCGCCGACCCGGGCGCGGTCGTGCGCTGGGGCCTGCCCGTCGGCAAGGCGCTCGTGAACCTCGGTGCAGCCGGCGCCATCGGCGCGCTGCTGCTGGCCGTCATCGCGCTGAACCTGCAGAGCGCGGCGTACCACCGTGCGCTCGACATCGCCGCGGCGTCGGCCGCGATCTGGACAGTCGCGAGCGCCGTCACCGGCTTCCTGACCTTCTTGAGCGTGTTCACCCAGCCCGTCAGCCTCGAGCCCGAGTTCGGGCGAATCCTTGGCCGCTTCTTCGGCGAGGTTGAACTCGGTCAGGCGTGGCTCGCCACCACCCTGATGGCCGCCGTCGTCACCGTGCTGTGCTTCGTGCTGCGCCACCCCGCGCTCGTTGTGGGTGTGGGCCTGCTCGCGGTCGCCGCCCTGTGGCCGGTTGCCCAGACCGGGCACGCCGGCGGCACGGCCGACCACGACGCGGCCGTCACGGCGGTCTTCCTGCACAGTGTGTTCGCCGCGGTCTGGGTGGGTGGCCTGCTCGCGCTCGTGCTGCTGCGCCGCCCGCTCGCCGAGCAGCTACCGACGGTGCTGAAGCGCTACTCGACCCTCGCGCTGATCGCGTTCGTGGTCGTCGCCGCGTCGGGGCTCGTCAGCGCCCAGCTGCGCATCGGCTCGCTCGCCGGGCTCGGCAGCGAGTACGGGATGCTCGTGATCGCCAAGGTCACGGCCCTCGTCGCGCTCGGTGCCTTCGGCGCCGCCTACCGCACCCGCGTCATCGCCCGCGTCGAGACCTCGCCGCGCCCCGCGTTCGGCTTCTGGACGATCGTGATGGTCGAACTCGCCGTCATGGGTGTCGCGATGGGCCTCGCCTCGGCCCTCGGCCGCACGGCGACGCCGGCCCCCGAGGTGCCCGTCACCGAGCTGCCTGACCCGACGCCGGCCGAGTTGCTGACCGGCGCTCCCCTGCCGCCCGAGTACACCTGGTGGCGGCTGTTCACCGAGTGGGATCTGAACCTGCTCTGGGCACTGCTCGCCGGCTTCGGCCTGTTCTTCTACGTCGCCGGCGTCGTCCGCCTGAACCGCCGCGGCGACCGCTGGCCGATTCACCGCACGATCCTCTGGGTCTCGGGCATGGTCACGCTGTTTCTCGTGACCAGCTCGGGGCTCGCGGTCTACGAGAAGTATCTGTTCAGCATCCACATGCTCGGGCACATGATCTTGTCAATGGGCATTCCGGTGATGCTCGTGCTCGCGGCGCCGGTAACGCTCGCGGCCCGGGCCATTCACGCGCGCAAAGACGGTTCGCGCGGCCCCCGCGAGTGGATTCTCGCCATCGTGCACTCGAGGTGGGCGGGCATCGTGGGGCACCCCATTGTTGCCGCGGTCGTGTTCGCCATCTCGCTACTGGTCTTCTACTACTCGCCGCTGTTCGGCTGGGCGGTGACCGACCACATCGGCCACCAGTGGATGATCATCCACTTCCTCCTGTCGGGGTACCTCTTCGTCAACTCGCTGATCGGCGAAGACCCGGCGCCCTACCGCCCGCCGTACCCGATCAGGCTGCTGATCCTGATGGCGACGATGGCGTTCCACGCCTTCTTCGGCCTGTTCCTGCTGTCGGGCACGGGCTTGCTGCTGCCCGAGTGGTACGGCGCGATGGGCCGCGACTGGGGCATCACGCCGCTCGCCGACCAGCAACGCGGGGGCGGCATCGCGTGGAGCGTCGGCGAGATCCCGACCCTGGCCCTCGCCATGCTGGTCGTCTGGATGTGGTCGCGCGCCGACAAGAAAGAAACGAAGCGTCGCGACCGGCAAGCCGACCGTGACGGCGACGCCGAACTGGCCGCGTGGAACGACATGCTCGCGAAGCGCGCCGAGTCGGACAACCGCCCGAGCTAGCGGGCGGCTAGCGCCGCTCGCTACTCGCTACGGGTAGACGGTGACGACCGGCCCGTCGGGCCCGAGCACGACGATGCCGCTGACGTCGGCGACCACGTCCTCGGTCAGACGGCTCACGGTTCCGTCGAAGAGTGACTGCACGTCGACCTCGATGCGCATCGTCGCGGTCGCGTCGAGCGCGAAGCGGCCGGGATTCGCCGACAGCGAGAGCGACGCCTGGGGCGCGTCCACGCGCATCCAGACCGGCCGATCGATGACGCGA
>DASSWY010000258.1:0-3614 GCA_035704325.1 Microcella sp.
GCCCATCACGAGGCCCTGCAGCGGGGTCAACCCCATTGACGTGTCGATCGACCGCCCGCCGTCGACCGCGGTGACGCTCGCGCCGTTGCCGAGGTGCAGCACGATCAGCTTCAGCTCATCGAGCGGGCGGCCCAGCACGACCGCGGCCTGCTCGGCCACGAACTGGTGACTCGTGCCGTGAAAGCCGTACTTGCGCACCCCGTGCTCGGCGGCGAGCTCGCGGTCGATCGCGTACGTGAACGCCTCGGGCGGCATCGACTGGTGAAAGGCAGTGTCGAACACGGCGACGTGCGGTACCTCGGGCAGCACCGTCATCGCCGCCCGGATGCCCGCCAGATTCGCCGGGTTATGCAACGGTGCCAGCGCGCTCAGCTCGTCGATGGCCCGCTCCACCGCGTCGTCGATCAGCGTCGGGGCCGTAAACCGGGCCCCGCCGTGAACGACGCGGTGGCCGACGGCGGCGATGCGGGCATCCGCGCCGAGAGAATCGAGCACCTGGCGCATGCCGCTCGTGTGGTCGGCGGCGTCTCCCCCGGGCTCGCCGATGCGCTCGAGCGTGCCGGCCAGTACGCGCTCGCTCGTGACGGTGTCGATGAGCTGGTACTTGATCGAGCTCGAGCCCGAATTGACGACGAAGACGCGCATCAGATGCCCGCCTCGGCGGCAGCCGCCGCGTCGTCGCGCGAGATGACGGGGATAGCGGTCGTCGCCGGCGGCGGGGTGCGCTGCGCCTGAATCGCCGTGATGGCGACCGTGTTGACGATGTCGTGCACGAGGGCTCCGCGGGAAAGGTCGTTGACCGGCTTGCGCAGACCCTGCAACACGGGGCCAATCGCGACAGCGCCGGCCGAGCGCTGCACGGCCTTATACGTGTTGTTGCCCGTGTTCAGGTCGGGGAAGACGAACACCGTGGCGCGCCCGGCGACCGGCGAGCCGGGCATCTTCGTCGCCGCGACGCTCGGCTCGGCCGCCGCGTCGTACTGAATGGGGCCCTCGACGAGCAGCTCGGGCTGGCGCTCGCGCACAAACGCCGTCGCCGCGCGCACCTTCTCGACGTCGTCGCCCGAGCCCGACTCGCCCGTCGAATACGACAGCATCGCGACGCGCGGCTCGATCGAAAACTGCTGCGCCGTCGCCGCCGACGAGATCGCGATGTCGGCCAGCTGCTCTGCCGACGGGTCGGGCACGACCGCGCAGTCGCCGTAGACCAGCACTCGGTCGGCGAGGCACATGAGAAACACGCTCGACACGACACTCACCCCCGGGTCGGTCTTGATGATCTCGAAGCTCGGCCGAATCGTGTGTGCCGTCGTGTGGGCGGCCCCCGACACCATGCCGTCGGCGAGGCCCATGTGCACCATGAGCGTGCCGAAGTAGCTCACGTCGGTGACCACGTCGCGGGCCACGTCGACCGTCACCCCCTTGTGGGCGCGCAGCCGCGCGTACTCGATCGCGAACTGTTCGCGCAGCTCGCGATCGAACGGGCTCACGATCTCGGCCGCGTCGAGATCGAGACCGAGCTCGGCGGCGCGGCCACGAACATCCACCTCGTCGCCCAGAATCGTGATGTCGCAGACCTGCCGCTTCAGCAGCGTGGCGGCCGCGCGCAGCACGCGGTCGTCGTCGCCCTCGGGCAAGACGATGCGCTTGCGCTGGCTGCGCGCCCGCTCGAGGAGGTCGTACTCGAACATGAGCGGTGTCACGACGTCGCTGCGGCTGACATCGACCCGGTCGAGCAGGGCGGGGCCGTCGATGTGCTCTTCGAAGAGGGCGAGGGCCGTGTCGTACTTGCGCTGCGAGTCGGCGGCGAGGCGGCCGCGACTCTCGGTGATGCGCAGCACCGTGTCGTAGGTGCCGTACGGCGTGCGAATGATCGGCAGCGTCGGGTCGAGCCCGTCGATCAGCGACTGCACGCTGTCTGACGTCTCAAAACCGCCGTACAGGATGATCGCCGCAATACTCGGAAACGTCTCGCTCGCGTGCGCCATCAGCACCGCGAGCAGCACCTCGCTGCGGTCGCCCGGCACCATCACGACGGCGCCCTCGGTGAGGCGGGGCAGCACGTTCTCCATGCTCATGCCCGCGACGATGGCGCCCATGACCTCGCGCTGCAGCAGCGCCTCCTCACCGCGCCACAGCTCGCCGTCGCAGCTGGCCATGACGGCGGCGACCGTGGGGGCGATCAGGTACCGGTCTTCAGGAATCGCGCCGACCAGCGCGTTCTCGTCGAGGGTCTGCAGCTCGGCCGCGATGTCGTCGAGGTGGTCGGCGTCGGCGCGGTTGGCAATGAGGGCGAGCAGGGTCGCGTGCTCGTGGGCGAGCTCGGCGACAGCCGCCTCGGCGGCGCGCCGCACCTCGTCGGGGCGTCGCGGGCCCGACTCGGCAAGGCCGCGGCCCCCACTGGCTCCGGATGCACGCCCCCCGATCACGAGGATCACCGGCGCCCCCAGGTTGGCGGCGATGCGCGCGTTCACCGTGAACTCGGTCGGTGTCGAGACATCGGTGTAGTCAGAGCCGACGATCACAACCGCGTCGCACTGCCGCTCGACCGCGCGGAAGCGTTCGACAATCGTCGCCATCGCCGCCTCGGGGTCGGCGTGCACCTCGTCGTAGCCGACGCCGATGCAGGTCTCGTAGTCGAGGTCGACGCCGTCGTGGGCGAGGAGAGTTTCGAGGACGTAGTCGCGGTCGGCGGCGTGGTTGGGGGCGTCGCTGGCGTGGTCGCCGGCGTTGCCGGCGTTGGCGGCGTTGGCGGCCGCACCGTGCGCGGTCGTGCGGGCGATTGGCCGAAACACCCCCACGCGCTGCACGCGGCTCGAGAGCGCATCAAGCACGCCGAGCGCCACGGTCGACTTACCCGAGTTGCCCTCGGCGGACGTGATGTACAGGTTGCGTGCCATTGGCTCTCAGCCTAGAGAGGGGGCCTGTGCAGGGGCTAGACACAGGGGCGAGTCGTTACGGTCGGCGCGTCGACGTCTGCCGTCGGGGTCTGCCGTCGGGGCCTGAAGTCGAGGCCTGCCGTCGGGGCCTGCCGTCGGGGTCTGCCGTCGGGGTCTGCCGTCGGGGCCTGAAGTCGAGGCCGGCCCGGGACCACTGTTCACAATTCAGGAAGACGACCGTACTTACGTCGACACGTGTCCCACGTCTCACCCCGTTTCCTGAATTGCGAACGCGGAAGGGGTGCGCGGAAGGAGTGAGCGGCAGGGGTGAGCGGCAAGCGTTAGCCGCACGGGCGTGACCGCCCGGGTCGTCCGCGCTGGCGTCTGTACCGCACGCACAAAAAAGGACCCCTCGCGCACCCGCCAGAGCCCGGTTACCCTTGCTGCGTTTCCGCCCTGGGGGAGTTGGCCTGGATGGCGCCACGCGAGGAGCCGCCCACCACTTTACCGGTAGGATCGCCAGGTCGCGTTCGCGCACCGGTTTCGACCAAGATGCGCGGGCAGACACCTGGAGGATTCGCCTAGTGGCCTATGGCGCACGCTTGGAAAGCGTGTTGGGTGCAAGCCCTCAGGGGTTCGAATCCCCTATCCTCCGCCACGTCCTACCTGACACCCGCTACCGTGTGAGCATTGCCGCGGCGGCCGCGCGACCGGTGCGCACAGCGCCCTCCATGT
>DASSWY010000363.1:0-7936 GCA_035704325.1 Microcella sp.
GGCATGCCGCTGCGGCGTGAAATTGTCGAGCTTGACCGGCGGGCCGTGCGCGATGACGCCCTCGCCGAGTTCGGCCTCACCGCCGAGCGCCCCGTGCTGCTGGTGACGGGTGGGTCAACCGGCGCCCGCAGCATCAACCGCACGATCTCGGCCAGCGCCGCGGCGATCCTCGGCGCCGGCTGGCAGATCCTGCACATCACGGGCCGCGACCGCGGTGGCGACGACCCGGGTCTCGCCGGCTATCGCGTGATCGAGTACTGCGACCGCATGGACCTCGCGCTGGCCGCGGCTGAGCTGGTCGTCTGCCGCTCGGGAGCCGCGACAGTGACCGAGCTGGGGGCTGTCGGCCTCGCGTCCGTCCTCGTGCCGTACCCGGTGGGCAACGGCGAGCAGCGCCTGAACGCCCGCGAGCTCATCGATGCCGGGGCCGCGATCCTCGTCGACGACGCCGCGTTCACCCCCGAGTGGGTCACCGACAGCCTGATCCCGCTGCTGATCGGCCGCTCCGAAATTGCCCGCATGACGGCGGCCGCCGCAACAGTCGGCCGCCGCGACGCCGCATCCGCCATGGTTCGGCTCGCGCGCGAGGCCATCGCCTCGCGCGGCGTAGGGTGATGGCCGATGATTGCTCCTGACCTCGACCTCGTCCTGCCCGACACCCTCGGCCGCCTGCACTTCGTCGGCATCGGCGGCAGCGGCATGAGCGGCATCGCCCGCATGATGCACGCCCGCGGCCACGTCGTGACGGGAAGCGACCGCGCCGAGTCGCCGACGGTGGCGGCGCTGCGCGAGCTGGGCATCCCCGTCGCGATCGGCCACGACGCGGCGCACGTCGGCGACGCGGAGGCGCTCGTCGTCACGGGCGCCCTCTGGCAGGACAACCCCGAATACCAAGAAGCGCTCTCGCGGGGCATCCCCGTGCTGCACCGCGCGAACGCACTGGCGTGGCTCGTCCGAGGCGAGCGCCTCGTCGCCGTCGCCGGCGCTCACGGCAAGTCCACCTCGACGGGCATGGCCGTCGAGGCGCTGCGCGCGCTCGACCGCGACCCGTCCTTCGTGAATGGCGCGGTCATCCAGTCGGCCGGCACCTCGGCCGCCTGGGGCGAGGGCGAACTGTTCATCGTTGAGGCCGACGAGTCTGACGGCTCGTTCCTGCTGTACGACACGGCCCTCGCGATCATCACGAACATCGACTCCGACCACCTCGACCACTACGGGTCAGCCGACGCCATCGACGAGGCCTTCTGGCGTTTCGCCTCCGCGGTGCGCGAGGCGGTCGTCCTCTCGGCCGACGACCCCGCGACCCGCCGGCTGAGCGAGCGGATGCGCGAGGCCGCCGCGGGCGGCGCCTCCCTTCCGCAGCTGGTCACCTTCGGCGAGTCCGCCGACGCGGATGTGCGCATCACCGAGATCGGAACGACTGGCCCCGTGACGTTCACCCTCGAGCGCGACGGCGCGCGCGCATCCGGTCGCCTGGCCGTGCCGGGCCGCCACAACGCGGTCAACGCGGCGGGCGTCGTCGCGCTGCTATCGGTGCTCGGGGTGGGGCTTGTCGATGCGGTCGCCGCGCTCGACGGCTTCGCGGGCACGCAGCGGCGCTTTGAGAGCCACGGCGAGGCCGACGGTGTGCGCCTCTACGACGACTACGCTCACCACCCCACCGAGGTGGTGGCGGCCCTGCAGCAGGCGCGCAGCGTCGTCGGCGAGGGCCGCGTTATCGCGGTGCACCAGCCGCACCTGTTCAGCCGCACGCAGGCGATGGCGGGCGACTTCGCGGCCGTCTACGAACGCGGAGCCGACCACACGATCGTGCTCGACGTGTACGGGGCGCGGGAGGATCCGATTCCCGGCGTCACGGGGGCGCTCGTGGCTGACGCCTTCGCCGATCAGGCTCGCGTTGACTACCGACCCGACTGGGCGGATGCGGCCGCCCGGGTCGCCGAGATCGCCCGCCCCGGCGACATCGTCATGACCCTCAGCTGTGGTGACGTGTACCGCATCATTCCCGATCTCCGCGCCGCCATCGAGCGCCGGGCGGGGGCGTGAAGCGCCCCGAGGGAATCGGCGGCTCCGTGCCGCCGCGTGAGCCCGCCGCGGTCCCGACGGGCGCGCGCCCGCGCAGCGCTCGCCCGAGCAGCGCTCGCCCGTCCGACACCGGCGCGACCGCCCCGCGGCCCCCGGGGGCGCCGCCTCAGGGCGACCCCGCAGCACCGTCAGCCCGCTCGCTCGCACGTGATGCTCGCCGCGCCCGACGTGATGCGCACCGCCTTGAGCGACGTGCCGCCCGGCATCGTCGGCGCTCCGAGCGTGGCGAGGTGCGACGCTTCACCCGCGTCTCGCGCCGCCGTCGCGCGATTGCGCTCGGCGCGGGTATCTCGCTGGCGGGCCTTGTCGGCGGTGTCGCGGTTGTCACGCTCAGCCCGATCATGTCGCTGACCACCATCGAGGTGACGGGTGCCTCCCGGCTCGATCCCCAACTGATCGTCGATGCGCTCGACGAGCACCTGGGCACTCCCCTCGCGTTTCTGTCTGACGATGAGATCGCCAGCGACCTGGCCGACTTCACGCTCGTCAGATCTTTTGCGACCGAAATTGTGCCGCCGAATTCGCTGATCGTTCGCATTGTTGAGCGTGCCCCGATCGGCGCGCGAGAGACGCCGGATGGTGTCGAACTGGTTGATGCGGCCGGTGTCGTCGTCGAGGTGTCCGACGCGCTTCCCGATGGCGTGCCCCTCATTCAGGTGCCGAGCGACGATGCCGAGTCCGCCGCCTTCGGCGCGGTAGCGGACGTCTTGATCGCCCTTCCTCGAGAGATGGTGTCGCGCATCCGCACGGTGTCGGCGTCGACGCGAGATGACGTGACGTTTGAACTGCGCGACAGTGCGCACGTCGTTGTCTGGGGCGGTGCCGAGCGGTCGGCGCAGAAGACGCGCGTTCTCGATGCGGCCATTGCCGCCACCGATCAGGCGGTGCGCTGGGTGTACGACGTCTCGGCGCCCGACAGTCTCGTCGTGCGCGAGGCCGGCTGACTCTGACGCGTGTGGCGGATGCGCGGGGTGCGCAGCGCGCAGATCTCGCCGTCGCGATCGCACCGTTCCCGGCATTGCTTCCGCGACACGCGCGCGGCCTCACCGAGCGGTGGGCATCGTGGCCGTACCGTTCCGGTTAATCAGCAGTTGTGAGGATACCTTACACCTCAGGTAGAGGTTGAAGGTTAGACGGAGGCCCCAGTGACCACGAACCAGAACTACCTCGCCGTCATCAAGGTGGTCGGCATCGGCGGTGGCGGCGTGAACGCCGTCAACCGCATGATCGAGCTCGGCCTCCGCGGTGTCGAATTCATCGCCATCAACACCGACGCTCAGGCGCTGCTGATGAGTGACGCCGACGTCAAGCTCGACGTCGGGCGCGAACTCACCCGCGGTCTCGGGGCGGGCGCCGACCCCGAAGTGGGGCGGCGTGCCGCTGAAGACCACGCCGAAGAGATCGAAGAGGCCCTCGCGGGCGCCGACATGGTGTTCGTGACCGCGGGCGAGGGTGGCGGTACGGGCACGGGCGGCGCACCGGTTGTCGCACGCATCGCCAAGTCGATCGGCGCGCTCACGATCGGTGTCGTTACAAAGCCGTTCAGCTTTGAGGGCAAGCGCCGTCAAGCGCAGGCCGAAGACGGCGTCTCGTCGCTCAAGAACGAGGTCGACACGCTCATCGTCGTGCCGAACGATCGTCTGCTCGAGATCAGCGACCGTGGCATCAGCATGCTCGAGGCATTCGCGACCGCCGACCAGGTGCTGCTCGCCGGTGTGCAGGGCATCACCGACCTCATCACCACCCCCGGCCTCATTAACCTCGACTTCGCCGACGTCAAGAGCGTCATGCAGGGTGCGGGCAGTGCCCTCATGGGTATTGGGTCGAGCAGGGGAGCTGACCGCGCGATCAAGGCGGCCGAACTTGCGGTCGCCAGCCCCCTGCTGGAGGCGAGCATTGATGGCGCGCACGGCGTGCTGCTGTCGATCCAGGGCGGGTCGAACCTCGGCATCTTCGAGATCAATGACGCCGCGCGCCTCGTCCAGGAAGCGGTTCACCCCGAGGCGAACATCATCTTCGGTGCGGTGATCGACGACACGCTCGGTGACGAGGTGCGCGTGACCGTCATCGCGGCGGGCTTCGATGGGGGAGAGCCGCAGGCCGTTCGTGCTGACCGGCGCTCGTCCTTCCTCGACGCTGAGGGTTCCGCCGACGCCGCCGGCGAGCTCGAGGGTGCCGAGCGCTTCAGCACCGCGGCGCCGCTCGGTGCGACAGCGCCGATCGACCCGCTCGACGCTGCGGTCGAGGTTGACGACGACCTCGACGTGCCCGAATTCCTGCGCTGAGATCATGACAGTCCCCGTCGACCTCGCCGAGCGCGTCGAGAACGTGCTCGGCAGGGTTGCGGATGCCTGTCGCGATGCAGCTCGTCGTCCCGACGACGTGACGGTGATCGCGGTCACGAAGTTCCACAGCGCCGACCTCATCCGTCAGCTGCACACCCTGGGTATCCGCCACGTCGGTGAGAACCGTCATCAGGATGCGGCGCCCAAGGCTGCCGAGTTGGCTGACCGTGACCTCACCTGGCACTTCGTCGGTCAATTGCAGTCGAACAAGGCCCGGGCGGTGCTGTCGTACGCGCGCATCATCCACTCGGTCGACCGCGCGTCCTTGGTGCGTGCACTGGCACGCACCGCGGAGCCGTGCGAGGTGTTCCTCGAGGTCAATCTGACGGATGACCCGGGTCGCGGCGGCGTTGAGCCCGACTCTCTCGACGCCCTCGCCGAGTCGGTTCTCGCCGAATCGACGATTCGCCTTGCGGGGGTGATGGCGGTGGCGCCGCTCGACGAGAGCCCGCGATCGGCGTTCGCCCGCCTGCGCCTGCTGTCCGAACGACTGCAGCGCATTGCCCCCGAGGCGACCGCGATGTCGGCCGGCATGTCTGGCGACTTTCCCGACGCCATTGCGGAAGGGGCGACACACCTCCGCATTGGCACGGCAATCACCGGAAAACGTCCGGCCGCCCCCTAACCTCGACAGCACACGCACACGTAAGGAATAGGCATGAGCAACCCGCTGCGCAAGACCATGGTCTATCTCGGCCTCGCCGACGAAGAGGTGCAGTACGACGACCGCGCTGAGGCCGCTGCGTCCCCCGCTCCCGCCGCGGCCCCTGCCGCGGCGTCCGCCAGTGCGCCGCAGAAGGCGCCCGTGACCCCGCTGCGTCGCGCCGCATCCGTGCGTCCGGTTGCGGCCGCCCCCGACATGAACGAGATCCTCACCGTCCACCCACGCCACTACAAAGATGCGGCGATCATCGCCGAAAGCTTCCGCGAGGGCATCCCCGTGATCATCAACCTCACGCAGATGACCGAGTCGGAGGCGCGGCGCCTCGTCGACTTCGCCAGCGGCCTCTCGCAGGGCCTGTACGGCAAGATCGAGCGTGTGACGGCCAAGGTCTTCCTGCTCTCGCCCGCGCACGTCGCCGTGAGCGGTGAGTCGGCCGAGCCCGAGAGCGACGTCGACGCGTCGTTCGATGGCCGCGGGTAGCGCGTTCACTCAGCGGCACCTGCGACACTAGATTCGTGGAATCGCTTGTCTCGATCGTTCTCGGCGTGCTCTACGTCGCGCTCCTGATCGTCTTCATTGCCCTCTGGGCTCGCTTCATCCTCGACTGGGTGCAGGTGCTGAACCGCGGCTGGCGCCCGCGGGGCGCCATGGTCGTGCTCGCCGAGGTGAGCTACACCATCACCGACCCGCCGATTCGTACGGTGCGTCGCGTTGTTCCTCCGTTGCGGCTCGGGGGCATTCAGCTTGATCTGGCGTTCATGATCGTGTTGTTCGTTGTCTGGCTGCTGATGAACCTGGTACGCCCGTAAGCCACGGTGCGCACGCATGGGCCCCGGCTGTACGCTGGGTGTCGCAGAAGTGACGGGTGTGACGCGATGTTGCTAGCGTTACCCCACCGTTATCCAATCGCTCCAGAAAGTCCGAGGTGACGCGCATGGCCCTCACGCCCGAAGACGTCGTCAACAAGCGTTTTCAGTCCACGAAGTTCCGGGAAGGGTACGACCAAGACGAGGTCGACGACTTCCTCGATGAGATCGTGGTCGAGCTTCGTCGCCTGAACCAAGAGAACGACGAACTGCGGCAGCGCCTCGTCGCCGCCGACGCGCGCATCTCGGAGGCGCAGCGCAGCGCGGTATCGGCCCCGGCGCCCGCCTCGGCGTCAGCCCCCGTCTCGGCCCCCGTGGTCGCGTCGGCGCCCGAGCCGGTCGCCTCGGCGCCCGTGGCGCCCGAGCCCGCCGCCGCGCCCGCGACCGACTACGGCACCCAGGCTGATATCGAGTCGACGAACACGGCGAACCTTCTGCAGCTCGCCCGTCGCCTGCACGAGGAGCACGTGCGCGAGGGTCTGGCGAAGCGTGACCAGCTCATCGCCGAGGGCCAGGCGGCGTCCGAGCGCATGGTCAGCGAGGCCGAGGCCACGGCCGAACGCCTCGTCACCGAGGCCGAGGGCAAGCAGCGTGCCGCCGTCGAGGCCCTCGCCTCCGAGAAGGCGAGCCTCGAGCAGCAGGTCGAGCAGTTGCGCACCTTCGAGCGCGAGTACCGCGAGCAGCTCCGCAGCTACATCGAAGGTCAGCTCGCCGAGCTCAACAGCTCGGCTGAGGTGGCGCCTGCCGCTGGCGACCCCGACTCGTCGCCCGCTCCGGCGTCTGCGCCGGCCTGGGGCGACCAGAATGACAACGGCTACGGCCAGCCCGCCTCGGCTCCCGCGTTCGGCCAGCCGGGGTCGGCTCCGAGCTTCGGTCAGCCGGGCTCGGCCCCCGGTTCCGCTCCCGTCTACCCGGGCCAGCAGAACCCGCAGTACCCGGGCTACGGCAACTGAACGCCGAAGTAACCACCCGTCGGGGACGGGCGTCGTCGTGACCGAGTCGCGATCGATGCCCGTCCCCGACGGCCGTTCCGGGGAGCGCGTCGACGTGGCGCTGTCGAAGCTGCTCGGCTTCTCCCGCACGCAGTCGGCCGAGATCGCCGATGCCGGGGGAGTGACCCTCGACGGCCGCACGGTCGGCAAGTCTGATCGGGTGGCGGCCGGCCAGTGGCTCGAGGTGAGTTGGCAGCCGCGCGACGAGCCGAGCATCCGCCCCGTCGTCGTCGAGAACCTGCGCGTCGTCCACGATGACGACGACCTCGTCGTCATCGACAAGCCCGTGGGGGTCGCCGCTCATCCGAGCGTCGGCTGGGACGGCCCCACCGTGTTGGGCGCTCTCGCTGGCGCCGGCTACCGGATCGCGACCTCGGGGCCGGCCGAGCGGGCGGGCATCGTGCACCGCCTCGACGCGGGAACAAGCGGACTCATGGTCGTCGCGAAGTCCGACAACGCCTACCGCGAATTGAAGCGGCAGTTTCACGACCGCGAGGTCGACAAGGTCTACCACGCCGTCGTGCAGGGGCACCCCGACCCGTTCTCCGGCACGATCGACGCCCCCATCGGCCGACACCCGGGGTCGGCGTGGAAGTTCGCCGTGGTCGCGGGAGGCAAAGCCTCGATCACGCACTACGACACGCTCGAGGCGTTCCCGGCCGCCACCCTGCTCGAGATCCACCTCGAGACGGGGCGCACCCACCAAATTCGCGTGCACATGGCCGCGCAGCGCCACCCGTGCGTGGGCGACGCCATGTACGGCGCTGACCCAACGCTGAGCGCAAAACTCGGCCTCACCCGCCAGTGGCTGCACGCCATGCGCTTGACCGTGACGCACCCCGCGACAGGCGAGCGGGTCGAATTTGTGTCGAGCTATCCCGACGACCTGGCCCACGCGCTCGACGTGCTCCGCGCATCCTGACAGCGCCTGTGACACCCGCCGCGACACGCCCGAGCGGGGCGCGCGGCCGACCTAGACTGGGT
>DASSWY010000283.1:0-2556 GCA_035704325.1 Microcella sp.
TAAGCAGCGCGCGATCATGCGTCGCGCATCCGCCTGTTCGGAAGGAAAGTCCATGCGCAGCAGCTCGTCCTCGTCCCCGATGTTCGACCTCCGCGAGGCCGTCGAGGGCCTGCGCGACGCCTTCACGCCGCGCGGCGACAAGGGTGGCGATCGCGGCCACCACGGCCACCACGACGTGCGCTCGGCGGTCATGATTGCCCTGCTCGACCACGCCCGCACGGGCGCCGAAGTCATTGAGGCCATCGCCGCCGAGTCAGAGGGCCACTGGCGCCCGAAGCCCGGTGCCGTGTACCCGCTGCTGCAGCTGCTCGTCGACGAGGGGCTCGTTGCCTCCGAGCAGCGCGACGAGAAGAAGGTGTACGCGCTGACCGAGGCGGGGCGCACCGCCGCTGAGGCGGCAGCGGCCGAGCACTCCGCCCACGCCCACGAGCACGCGGGCCACGATCACGCGCGTTCGGGCCGCGACGGTTGGAAGGCCCCGAACTTTCCGCGCATGAACGAGCACGACGTGCTCGTGCCGAAGTCGGGCGCGAAGCTTGCCCAGGCGGCCGCGCAGGTCGCGCAGGTGGGCACGGCCGACCAGAAGAAGCGGGCCGCTGAGCTGCTCGACGAGACGCGCAAACGCCTGTACGCGATCCTCGCCGAGGACTAGCCCGTGCCCGAGCCGTCGGCGCCCGCCTCCGCGAGGCCCGCGCCGACTCCCGATCAACAGCGTGCCCTGAAGGCTCGCTACCGCCGCATCATGCGCTTCGCGACGCGCGTGCTCGTGCAGGCGTGGTGGTTCGAACTCGTGCTGCCGCGCTTCGGCCTGGGCGCACTGGCCGCACGCGGCCGCATTCGCCGACTACAGAAGGCCGCCCGTCGCTTTCACCGGCTCGCCGCCGATCTCGGCGGCCTCATGATCAAGGCGGGCCAGTTCTTGTCGTCGCGCCTCGACGTGTTGCCCCGCGAGATCACGCAAGAACTCGAAGGCCTGCAAGACGAGGTCGCCCCCGAACCGCTCGACCGCATCGTCGCGCAGGTCGAACGCGAGCTCGGCATGCCACTCTCGGTCGCCTTCGCGTCGTTCGATGAGACGCCGATCGCGGCGGCCTCGCTCGGCCAGGCCCACCGCGCGCGCCTCTCCCCCGGCCTCGCCGCCGAGCTGGGCATCGGCGCCGTCGTCGTCAAGGTGCTGCGCCCCGGCATTGAAGAGATCGTCGAGGTCGACCTGGCGGCGCTGCGCCGCGTCGGCCGCATTCTGTCGCGCGTGAAACTCGTGGCGAACCGCACCGATGCGCCCGCCCTCGTCGAAGAGTTCGCCACGACGAGCCTCGAAGAGATCGACTACCTCAACGAGGCCGCGTACGCCGAGCGGTTCGCCGCCGACTTCGCCGACGACCCGCGCATGCGCACGCCCGCCATCATCTGGGAGCGTTCGGCCCGCCGCACCCTCACCCTGCAAGACGTTTCGGCGATCAAGATCACCGACGTCGCCGCCCTCCGCGAGGCGGGAATCGATCCGGATGCCGTGGCCGGCGAACTCGCGCGCGTCACCTTCCAGCAGCTCTTCATCGCTGGGTTCTTCCACGCCGACCCGCACCCGGGCAACATCTTCGTCACCCCCGGCCCCACCGGCGGGGCAGACGACTGGACCATCACCTACATCGACTTCGGCATGATGGGCGAGATCACGCCGGGCCTGCGCGCGGGGCTGCGCTCGTTCATCCTCGCCGCCGTCGGCCGTGACGGGCCCGGCCTCGTGCAGTCGATGCAGCGCCTCGGCGTGTTGCTGCCGACGGCCGACATCGACGAACTCGAGCGGGCGATGACGGCGCTGTTTGATCGCTTCGGCGGCATGGGCGTCGCCGAGCTCACGCAGGTCGACCCGCGCGAGCTCGAGCAGTTCGCTCGCCGGTTCAGCGAGACGGTGCGCACGCTGCCATTCCAGCTGCCCGAGAGCTTCCTGCTGCTGATTCGCACCGTCTCGCTGTTGTCGGGCGTCACGAGCGCGCTCAATCAAGACTTCAATATCTGGGATGCGGTTGACCCGTTCGCGAAGACGCTTGTGCAGGCAGGGCGCTCGGGCGGCATCGACGGGGTCGTCGAGTTCGGGCAGCAGGCCGTCGGCTATGCCGCGACGATCGCGCGCCTGCCGCGACGCATCGACCAGCTCGCGGCGAAGGCCGAGCGGGGCGACCTCGCCCTGCGGGTACCCGAGACCGATCGGCGCATCCGCTCGCTCGAGCGGTCGATCGGGCGAGCAACGTCGGGCCTGCTGGTCATCGGGCTACTGATCGCGGGCGCCGTGTTGCGCTCGTCGGGTGACCCGCTTGGCACGGTGCTCATGATCGCCGCCGCGGTGCCGCTGCTGCACATTGTGGTGAGCTCGCGGTTCCCGTAGGCGGTCAGCATCCGCCATATGCCACCGTCGCTATGGGAGGCACGGTTAGGCTAAAACGTGCTCCCGCAAGGGGCGGCACACCGATCTCCAGAGGGGGCCCAGTGGCCGGAAACGCCACCGTTCGATTCGAGAACGTCGCACTGCTCTCAGTAGCCAGCGTGCTGCCGAGTCGC
>DASSWY010000311.1:0-2268 GCA_035704325.1 Microcella sp.
GCCCAGGACCAGATCGTGGGTCTGAAACCAGACGGGGTCGAACTGGCGGGCCCGGTGTTCGTCGGCGTCGTAGCCGCGACGGGCGAGGGCCTCGAGTGTGCGGGGGTCGGCGGGTTCACCCACGTGCCATTCGCCGGTGCCGGCGGACTCGACGATGACCTGGCCCTCCCACCCGCGATCGCGGATGATGCGCTTCATCACCGCTTCCGCCATGGGCGAGCGGCAGATGTTGCCGGTACACACGAAGCAGATGCGAAACGGCGGGCGTGCCGTCTGCTCGTCGCCCTCACCGCTGTCCACTCGCCCATTCTGTCGCGAATTGCGCGAACGGACACTCCTCCCCAGCCGCGCTGGCCGGCTCGGTGTTCGTCGGCGGCCCCGATTCCGGATGCTCGGGGCGCGTCACGCGGGCACAGTGCGCCCCATGCTCACCTCCTTCTCCCCAACGACCGCCTCGGCTAGCGAACTGCGCTACGCGGCCGCCCAACTGGGTTCAGCTGCGCAAATCGTGAGGGACGTCAGAGCGAGCATTCCTGGGCCAGAAACCCTGTCGGGCTTTTCGGGAGTTGTGCGGCTCGCTTTTGACGCGTTCGTGGCCTCGCGAATTGAGCGGCTCGC
Organism: Microcella sp.; assembly: GCA_035704325.1. Classification (GTDB taxonomy): domain Bacteria; phylum Actinomycetota; class Actinomycetes; order Actinomycetales; family Microbacteriaceae; genus Microcella. Next base: position 619 of record DASSWY010000311.1, read on the forward strand.
CCTGGCCGAATACGAACTGGAGGGCGCGTCATGGGATTGCCAACGGCTTGCTGATACGGCGGACCGTGCGATTACCGAGGTGGGCCGGTGAGATCGCTGGACGGCGACCCCCACGATGGTCTGACGGTTGTGCACTCGGACGTGCTCACGTCGATCGAAGAGCAGTACCGCGATGCGGCCGACCGCTGCGCTGAGGCCGCGGCGCGGGCGCGACGCACAGCAGGGCTCGCCGTCGTGCCGACAGTGGAAAACGCCATCGAGGAGGCCATTGCAGACGCGGAATCTGCGAAGAACGGGCTGATGGAGATTGCCCGCACGCTCGAGGTGGCACACAGCCTGTTCGACGCGACTGACCGCGCGGTGCAGTCGATGCTCGATCGCATCTCGGGTCAGGTTGCCGCCCTCATCGGGTTCGTCGCAGCGCCCGCACTCGCCGTTGCGGCGGCGTCGCTCATTGGCCCTGCGCTGCTTGCGAGCGCCGGCTTCGCGCTCCTGCCGAAGGACGAGCAGGACCGGGTGCGCACTGCGGCACGGGGAGGTCTCGAGGAATTGGGCCGCCGCGCGGCGACCCCCGAGGGCGCGACGCTCGTGTCGTGGCTCGCCAACAACATCGGTTCTCTCGCTCTCGGCACGATCCGCGTGCCTCCGCATCTGGCGGCCACTCTCGGCGAGGGTGACCTCGACATCGTCAACCTGGAATTCCTGTCTGTGCTGGTGAGTGGGCTTGCCGTCGCCGGTGGCGTGTCGGGTGTTGCGGGTGTTCGGGTGACCCAGCAGCCCGTCCCGTCGTCGGGAGGCGCTCAGTCCCGCCAGATACCGAGCGCGGCGCCACCGGCGTTCACCCAAGCCGTGACGGCTCCGACCTCGGTAGGAGATCGCACCGCTCGGTTGCCAGACGGTGCGGGCAGCCAGGTGCGTGTTGAGACGTTCCCGGGCGACAACGGACCTCGTTTCGAGGTGTACATCGCCGGCACCGACCCGGTTGCGCCGTTCGGCGGCGATAACCCGTGGGACATGGCCAGCAATATCGCCTTGACCGCGCAACTCGACGCCTCCTCGCTGAAGGCGGTGGTCGTCGGTCTCGAGCAGGCCGGCGCAACCGCGCACAGCGAGGTGGTGTTCACCGGCCACTCGCAGGGTGCGCTCGTCGCCGCGCACCTTGCCGAGAGCGGCCAGTACCGCACCGCTGGCCTGATCACCGTGGGGGGTCCGATTTCTGATCTGCCGATCACTGGTGAATACCCGGTCATCGCCATCGAGCACACAGACGACATCATCCCGTCCATGACCGGGGAGCATGATGCGGCGACCCGGGCCACCGTTATCGAGGCGCGCGCCTTTCCTGGCGGTGCCGACGAACTCTTTGCGCCGCATGCCGCCGACGCGTACGTTCCGACAGCACGGCTCGTGGACGCTGCTGACGATTACGCGATTACACACGCACGTGATCGGCTACCGAGTGATCCGGTGCAGGGAACGGCAACCATGTACCGCGGCGAGCGCATTCTTGACGGGGATGATGAGTCGGGCGGTCGCTAGCGCCCTGCCGCGTCAGCGGTTCTTGCCGACGATCGGGCGCACGAGCACCCCGATCAGCCAGCTCAACAGGCCGAGCACCAGGGCGCCGAGCACGCCCCACCAGAAGCCGTC
>DASSWY010000323.1:0-4041 GCA_035704325.1 Microcella sp.
AAGTTGCCGGTCTCGGCCGGGTTCCAGCCGCCGTGGGTGAGCCCGCGCAGCATCGCGATGATGCGCGTGAGGTCGAGGCCCCGCAGACGGCCGACGGCGTGCTCGCGGTAGGCGGGGAAGATGTGGTCCTGCGCGCGGGCCGCGAAACCCGAACCCACCTGGGCGGCCTCCTGCCCGAGGCTCGGGATCCACAGTGCGAGCTGGCCCTGGCGCTGCAGGTTGCCGGCCTCGATGTCGAATCGGCGGGTGACCGCCATCTGTCGGTAGAACTCGCTCAGGGTGCCGTCGTCAAGCGCGTCGATGCGGGCGCGGTATGGCTCGGTCGCCTCGGTGTAGCCGAGGGTTCCGTCGGGCGCGAGCAACTGCAGGGTCTCGGCCGTGTAGGACATGGGTTCCACTCTAGGCGGGGCTGAGGGCCCCCGATCAGAGGTCGCGGACAACCTCGCCCGCGACGCGCAGGAGGATCGGCACAGACTCATGCTCGGCGACGGATATGCGAATACCGTCGCCGGGGAACGCTCGGCCAATGATGCCCGCCCGCTCAAAACGCTCGGCGACCGCCGCCGTCTGCTCGCCGGTGGGCAGCCACACGAAGTTGCCCTCGCTCGGCGGCACGGTCCAGCCCTGCTCGCGCAGGGCCTGCTCAACACGGTCGCGGCGGGTGACGAGTTCGTCGAGCTGGGTGAGCAGCTCGGCCTCGTGGTCGAGCGCCGCGAGCACGGCCCGCTGCGCCACCTCGGTGACCGAGAGCGGGATCTGCGTGCTGCGCGCGGCGTCGATCACGGCGCGGTCACCGACCGCGTAGCCGGCGCGCAGGCCGGCGAGTCCGTAGGCCTTCGAGAAGGTGCGCAGGATCACCAGGTTCGGGTACCGGTCGATCAGCTCGTCGCCGTTCACCGCCGCCGGGTCGCGCACGAACTCGGCGTACGCCTCGTCGAGCACGACGAGCAGCGTGGGCGGCACGATGCGCATGAAGGCGGCGAACTCGTCGGCGGTCACCACCGTGCCGGTCGGGTTGTTGGGCGAGCAGACGAGCAGGATGCGCGTGCGCTCGGTGATCGCGGCCGCCATCGCCGCCAGGTCGTGCCGGAAGTCGTCGGTGAGGGGCACCGGAACCGCCGTCGCCCCGGCGATGGTCGTGAGCAGCGGGTACGCCTCGAAGCTGCGCCACGCGTAGATCGCCTCATCGCCCGGCCCACAGGCCGCCTGAATCAGCTGCAGCAGGACCGACACCGAGCCCGCTCCCACGATGACCTCGTCGGGGCTCACCCCGTGACGCTCGGCGAGGCGCTCGCGCACGGCGAGCGCCGTCGCGTCGGGGTAGCGGTTCGGGGTGGCGCCAGCGATCGCCGCGAGGATCGCCGGGTGCACCGGGAAGGGGTTCTCGTTGCTCGACAACTTGAAGGCGGTCGCGTCGGCCTGCCGCCCCTGCTTGTAGGCAGGCAGGGCGACGATCTCGGGCCGCAGTCGCACGGGCGGCGTCGACGATTGAGGATGCTCGGGCGCGCTCACGCGATCAGCGTACGCGGGCGCGCCCCGCCCATCCGCTGAGCGCGGGCACGGAATGGGTGGACGCGGCTCGCACCGCGCCACCACAATGGTGCGCATGGCCCGATTCATCATCCGCTTGCTCATCAATTCGGTCGCGCTCTGGCTGACGACCCTCATCGTGGCGGGCGTCAGCGTCGTCGCGTACGGCGACGGCGGCACCCTCGAGGTGGTCGTGACCTACCTGATCGTCGGTCTGATCTTCGGCCTGGTCAACGGCATCATCGGCAACCTGATTCGTATCGTCGCGTTCCCGCTGTACATCCTCACTCTCGGGCTCATCGCGCTGATCGTGAACGGGCTGCTGCTGCTGCTCGTCGACGGCATCTCTGACCTGCTCGGCTTTGGCCTGGTGGTCGACGGCTTCTGGTGGGGCGTGCTCGGCGCCCTGGTGCTCGGCCTGTTGAGCTGGCTGATCGGGGTGCTCGTGCGCCCGATCGTCGGCAAGAACCGCTGACGCGGGAGGGCACTAGCGGGTAGCACGCCCGTGACCGCTTGAATCATCACCCCCGCCGTCGTCGCGCAGTCTTTCTGCGCGGAAGACGGTGACGGTCCCCTCCGTTACGTCGCTCGGGAAACGATCTGCCGTGTGCCGCACTGCCCAGTCGTCCGTCGCGTCGAGCTGGGCGAGCGTCGGGAGGTAGCTAGCCAAGTGGTGGGCCGCGAAAGCGTCAGGGGCGCCGTCGGGAAATGCTCGTCGTTGGAGGATGGTGGCGGTCGTTGTTGCCAGGTCGTGATCACCCGCCAGCCGCGTGATCGGATCATCGGAGTGTTCGACGACAAACGCGGGATAGTCGCCCGTGATGGGCACATCGCCTACTGGGCCGCCAATGGAAAGTAGCCCCGCGGTGTTCCAGCGTCCGCTCTCCGCCGCTGTCACCGCGATGAGCGCCCCCTGCGAGTAGCCGGTGAAGTGGACGGGCATCTCAGCGGTCACGCCCGCCTCGGTCAGTGCGAGATCAAGGGCCTGTAAGGACGAAGCGGGCAACCCCGCCACCAATGCGGCGTTGCTCGCGTTGTCCCAAGGGTTGTCGCCACCGATCGGCGCGGTGACGTCGGTGCCCGCGATGTAGGCCTCCACGTACGGTCCATCCTCACCCACGAATTTTTCGATTCGAATCTGCCCGGTTGAGCCGTCGGGAACGCGCGCGCCGCGCTCACGGGCCGACGTAGGCGCGGTGACCGGCTGAGCCGGTGCGGTTGCTGACACGCTCGGCACCTGACGGGACTCGCTACCGCCCGGCGGTGGCAGCGGCTGCGCCGCCACCCGGACACCCGCGACCCCCGATGTGCCAGCGGCGGCCGCGAGCATCGTCGCGTCCAACGCGAGCCGGTCGAGGGTGACGAATCGCGCACCCCCCTCGCCGAACGTAGCCGCGATCCCCGGCGGAACTCGGAATGCGCCGAGCAAGAACGAGCCAACGTTGTCAGTGAAGAACCCGACCGCGGCGACGGCCGCCGGCGTGCCCGCCTGCCGTGCCACCTGTTCGAGTCCCGCGCGTGCCAGAGCGCTGAAGTGTTCGCGCACTGGTGCAGGCTGCTGCGCAATTCGTGCAGCCAGACCGAGAGCCGGGCCAGCTAACGCGAGCCCGATAGCTCCCGCGATCGGGACGCCAAAAAAACCCAAGAGGGCCGCTACCTGACTGGAGAGCGAGTCGACGAGCGACTGAATCACACGCTCAGACGCGTCGAAAACGTCTCGTGCGCTGCTGACTGCGTCGGCGACGTCACCGAGTCCGATGGCTGCCGTGTCGCACGCGGTCATGGCATCGTGGAGCGCGTTTGTCGCGTAGGCATCCAGTCCGGGGCCATCGGCCATGCGGGCGTACCGCGCTGCCTCGGCGCACCGCTCACGCAACTCACGAAACTGCTGCTCGATCGACGACAAGATGTCCGTGTGCACGACGGTCAGTCCGTCACGTGCGTCACCATCGGGCCGTATCACTGCTGCGCACCCTGCACGGCCCGCTCTGCGTCGTCAGCCAGTGCGCGGAGCTGGCGGGCAGCACCGACCAGTTGATGCTCGGCTTCCGTGATGAGAGCCACCTTGTCGCGGACCATTGCGTCGAAGTGGTCCCGCACGAGCCCCATGAATCCCGTCCGCGTCTCGGGACCGGGAATCCCGGCAACGACCTGGCGCATCAATTCGGCGGCGTGAGTGAGGTGCCCGGCGCGATAGCGCAGGTCACTGCACGTCACGGAGGCCGTCGGATGTGAGGTGAGCATGGGGCGTACTGTGCCCGCGTGGCGCGCACCGGGCATCCGGAATCGGGGCCGTCGACGAACACCGAGCCGGCCAACGCGGCTGGGGAGGAGTGTCCGTTCGCGCAATTCGCGACAGAATGGGCGAGTGGACAGCGGTGAGGGCGACGAGCAGACGGCACGCCCGCCGTTTCGCATCTGCTTCGTGTGCACCGGCAACATCTGCCGCTCGCCCATGGCGGAAGCGGTGATGAAGCGCATCATCCGCGATCGCGGGTGGGAGGGCCAGGT
>DASSWY010000001.1:0-3011 GCA_035704325.1 Microcella sp.
GCGCGCTGTCGCGGTGCGATCCGTTCCGTGCCTCGTGCTCAGTCGCGGTCACCGCGGCCCGAGGCAACCGCCACGTGTCGAGGGATCACCGCGAGAAGAATGACACCGCACAGCAAGGTGGCGACCGCCCCCCAGAACACGATCGAGAACACCGGGCTCGGCGTGATGGCCCCCAGCGACCCGTCATCCAGCGTGAAGGTGCAGGAGAGGCCGGTCGGAAACCACGTCCAGCCACCATCTGCCGTGTTGGCGACCGGCTCAAGATAACGCTCAGCCACCGCGTCAATACAGTCCGCTTGCCCGGCGCGATACCGGTACGCAACGAGTGCAAAGAATGCCGACACGAACCCACCCGCAAACACCATCCAGCCGGCAGACAAGCGAGCCATGCGCACCATCTCCTCCCGCGGTCAGGGTAGTGGCGGTCGGTTGATGGACGGCGGCCGACAGTCCGCGCGCAGTTGTGCCGCAGTAGCTACAGCCCGAGCACGGCCGCCGCGACGAGGAAGTAGATCAGCAGCCCCGTCGCGTCGACGAGGGTCGTCACGAGGGGCGCTGAGATGACCGCGGGGTCGATGCGAATGGCGCGGGCGAGCAGCGGCATGATCGAGCCGACGGTCGCCGCCCACGTGCAGATGCCGATGACCGAGATGCCGACGACGGTCGCGACGGGAAAGTCGACGACGATCGAGCCGATGCCGAGGGCGACGACGCCGAGCCCGAGGCCGAGCAAGAGTCCGACCCGCGCCTCACGCCACGCGACGCGCACGACGTCGCTCGGCCGCACCTCGCCGAGCGCGAGCGCGCGCACGGCCGCCGTTGCGGCCTGGGCGCCGACGTTGCCGCCCGTGCCGACGAGCAGCGGAATGAACAGCGCGAGCGCCGTCACGGCCTCGAGGGTGTCTTCGAACAGCTGCATGACCGACACCGTGAGACCCGCCGCGAGGATCAGCACGAACAGCCACACCACGCGCAGGCCCGCCAGGCGCCACACGCTCGACGAGAAGTAGTGCCCCGCGCTCGGCAACGAACCCGATTGGCGGGCGAAGTCTTCCGAGTCGGCCTGCTCGATGATCTCGAGCGCGTCGTCGACCGTGAGGATTCCGACCACACGGTCTTCGAGGTCGAGAATCACGAGCCCCGTGAGGTTGTACTCCTGCAGCAGACGAGCCGAGTCTTCCGCACGGTCGTCGACGTGCCCGATCGGGTGATCGTCGTCGGCGATATCGATGACGGCCTGCTCGGGGTCGGCAAGCACCAGCTGCTTGAGCGAGACAGTGCCGCGGTAGGCGCGTGAGGCGTCGACGACGGCCAGCAGGTCGATCGTCTCGGCGTGCTCGGCGCGAGCGCGCAGCCGGGTGAGCGCCTGGCCGACCGTCGTCGTGTCGTGCACCGAAATGATCTCGGGGCTCATGACGCGGCCGATCGAGTCGGCGGGGTAGCCGAGCAGCTCGGCGGTCATGCGGCGCTCGCGTGGGCTCAGCCCGGCGAGCACTTTCTGCACGAAGCCGGCCGGAGCTTCGCCGAGCAGGCGGGCGCGGTCATCCGGGTCCATGTTTTCGACGAGTTCCGCGAACTGGTGGTCGCGCATCCCCCCGAGCAGTTCTTGCTGCTGGGTCGCGTCGAGCTCTTCGAACACTTCGAGCGCGCGGCCCTTCGGCAAGAGCCGCCAGGCGAGCGCCGAGTCAACCGCGCGCAGGCGCGTCAGCTCGTCGGCGATCTCGTGCGGCGCGTGCTCGGCGAGCCACTGCGCGGCGGCACGGATGTCGCGTTCTTCAATCGCGTCCTGCAGGTCTTCGGTCATGGCACACCTCCCGGGGCAGCGCAGTTCGTGCGCACAAGGGTTGACGGCCGCGCGGCCTCATGCGGCGGTGCGGGCACAAACTGGGGGCGGGTCAGCGTTTAGGGGGCGCGTCGTCAGCGGCCGGCGGCCCCTCGCTGCGTGCGGGGGAACTCTCGCCGCCGAGAAGCTGCTGGGCGCGGGTGAGGTAACCGGGCTCGACGATGATGTCGTAGCGCGAGGCGAGCACGCGGCTCGTCGAGGTGAAGTCGCGCCGGCGGCGCTGCAGCGCGTACTGCACGACCGACAGCACGAGACCGAAGCCCGCGCCGATGAGGGCGGCCGCGGCCAGAAACTCGAACTGGGGCTCGGGCGAGAACAACACGAGCAGCAGCCCGACGAACAGGCCGAACCAGGCACCCGTCGCCGCCCCGCCGAAGGCAACGCGGCCGTAGCTGAGCTTGCCCGTGACGTTCTCGACGAGGGTGAGGTCGTGGCCGACGATGGCGAGGCGCTTCACGTCGAATTCGGCCTTCGAGAGGCGGTCGACGACGGCCATGGCGTCGGCGTAGGTCTCGTGTGAGCCCAGCACGTCACCGCGCGGCACCTTCTGGGTGGCGGCACCCCCGCGACGGAAGAGGCTGGGCGTCTGGCTCATGGTCTCCATTGTGTCAGGCGCGGCTAGCCTGTGGGTGTGCCCGCCGCATCCACCCCCCGAGAACCCGGTGACCGTTCCATGAACGACACCCTTGAGGATGCTGTGCGCGCGGCGCTCACGCGCGTGATCGATCCCGAATTGCGCAAGCCGGTCACCGAGCTCGACATGGTGCCGAGTGTGCGCGTGGTCGACTCCGCAGCCGGAGATGCCTCCCCCGCCGCGCGCGCCGAGATCGAGCTGCGCCTCACTATCGTGGGCTGCCCTGCCGCCGATCGCATCGAGCGCGATGTGCGCGAGGCGGCCGCGTCGGTGGCGGGCATCGAGGAGGTGAGCGTCGACGTCGGCGTGATGGATCGCGCCACGCGCGACGCCCTCATCGAGCGTCTGCGCGGGGGCCGCGCCCGCATGCCGTTCACGCCCGAGTCGACAACGCGGGTGCTCGCCATCACGAGCGGCAAGGGCGGGGTCGGCAAGTCGACGATCACCGCGAACCTCGCCGTCGCGCTCGCCGCGCAGGGCCTGCGCGTCGGTCTTGTCGACGCCGACGTATTCGGCTTCTCGATTCCCGGCTTG